>NZ_CP045406.1 GCF_009363715.1 Roseovarius sp. THAF9 | reverse complement strand
TTCGGCGGCGATGGCCGGCTCGCTCTGGAGCGAGGCACAGGCGGCGACGCCCAAGAAGGGCGGCACACTGAAAGCCGGGGCCGATGGCGGCGCGACGACCGACACGTTCAACCCGCTGCAGATGAACGGCGCCGACCATCCGACACTGTCGATCCTGTCGAGCTACGACACCCTGACCGAGATCGACGAGACCGGCGCCCCGCAGCCCAGCCTTGCGGAAAGCTGGGAGGGCAACGCCGACGGTACCTGGGCTATCAAGCTGCGCAAGGGGGTGGAGTTTCACGACGGCAAAACCCTGACCGCCGAGGATGTGGTGTGGTCGCTCAAACGGCAGCTGGACGAGAACAACCGCGTCGCCGAGGCGCAGCAGATCGTTCAGAACTTCGAAGAGCTGCGCGCCGACGGCCCCGATACCGTGCTCATTAAGCAGAAGGAGGTCAATTTCGACCTGCCCACGCACCTGTCCTCCTTCGCGATGATCATCGGCAAGGAAGGCAATGACGACTGGTCGGCGGGCATCGGCACCGGGCCATACGTCAAGGAAGACTGGCAGCCGGGCATCCAGTATCTCGGGCGCAAGTTCGCCAATTTCTACCGCGACGACCAGGGGCATTTCGACGAGGTGGAAATCCTCAACATTACCGACCCGGGCGCGCGTTTATCTGGACTTCTGTCCAAAACGCTGCACGCCATAGGCTCACCCGAAACAAAGACGGCCGGCCGCCTTGCAGAAGCACCCGGTTTCGAGCTGGTGCAGGTCTCGGCCACGCAACACTATACCGCCGACATGCGGGCTGACATGGATCCGTTCACAAGCGAGCATCTGCGCCGCGCGGTCAAGTGGGGCATCAATCGCCAAGAGATCGTCGACAAAGTGCTGAACGGCTATGGCACTATCGGGAATGACCTGCCGATCAGCCGCGGGCAGCAGTTCTACAACGATCAACTCGAACAGCGCGAGTATGACCCTGACAAGGCCCGCTATCATCTGAAGCAGGCCGGGTTCGACACGATTGACCTGACCCTTGCCGCCAGCGATGGCGCCTTTGGCGGTGCTGTGGATGCCGCGGTGCTTATGCGGAACTCGATGGCCGGTGTGGGTATGAACGTGACCGTCGACCGGCGTCCGGCCGATGGCTACTGGTCGGATGTCTGGCTGAAGGCGCCGTGGTGCATGGTCTATTGGAATGGGCGCCCGACAGTAGACTGGATGCTCAGCTCGACCTATACATCCGGGTCCGACTGGAACTCGAGCGCATTTCGGAACGAGACCTTCGACAATCTGCTGGTCGAGGCCCGCGCCGAGCCGGACGAGGCCAAGCGCCGTGAGATGTACCACGCGGCGCAGCGCATCTTCTGGGAGGAAAGCGGCACCGCCGTCTTCGCCTTCGCCAATATCCTGATCGGGCATTCTGAGGCGCTGGGCCATGGCCCGGTGGGCGTGAGCCGCCGGATGGATGACAGCCGCCTGCCGCGCCGCTGGTGGTTTGCCTGATCGCGAAGACTCGCACGCGCCGTCTTTGCGGCGCGCGCACCTTACCTCGAAAAAAGTGAAGACGTGGCCAAATGAATGAACAGTCAGCCGCGCCCGAAGGCGTGAAATCCATTGAGCATGTCTGGATTCCGATGCCGGACGGGGTGCGCCTTTCGGCCCGGATCTGGGTGCCCGCCGGGATTGCGCCCCAAGGCGTCCCGGCAATTTTCGAATATATCCCCTATCGCAAGGCCGACATGGTGCGGGCGAGGGACGAGCGGAACCACCCGTGGTTCGCCGCACAGGGCTATGTCTGCCTGCGGGTCGACATGCGCGGATCGGGCGACAGCGAGGGCGTGATGCCCGACATGTATACGCAGGCTGAGCTGGACGACGCGCGGAACGTGATCGAGTGGATCGCCGCGCAGGAGTGGTGCAATGGTCGGGTCGGCATGTTCGGTACGTCCTGGGGCGGCACGGCCAGCCTTCAGGCAAGCGTCGACTGTCCCGAGGCGCTGAAGGCGGTCATTGCCGTCTGTGCGACGCACGATCGGTACGAGGACGACATCCATCACAAGGGCGGTGGCCTGCTGACGGATACATTCGAATGGGGGGCGACGTTGCCCGCAATCCTTGCGCTACCGCCGACACCAGCGAGCGGCGATGACTGGTACAAGCGTTGGCAAGACCGGCTCGACGCCTTGGAAAGTCCGTTGGAAAGATGGGTGCGCGAGGAGGCGCGGGGCACGTATTGGCGGCACGGGTCGATCAAGCATCAGACAGATCGGATCGAATGTCCGATCCTGTCTGTCGGGGGCTGGTCGGACCGGTATTCCAACTCAGTGATGTCGTTGGTGGAGGCCCAGCCGGACAAGGTCTGGGGAATCGTGGGGCCATGGGGGCACCACTATCCCGATCAGGGCCACCCGGGGCCCGCCATCGGGTTTCAGCAAGTGGCGCTCGATTGGTGGGATCACTGGCTCAAAGCGGAGGGGGATAATGCGCCCTGGCCAAAACTGCGGGTCTGGCTGCGCGAATTCGACGTGCCGCAGGATGTGCTGGATATGCGCAACGGCGGCTGGATCGAGAGCGGCCCACCTTCGGAGGAGACCGCCGTCACAACGCTGCACCTCGATGGTGGCGGTGCGCTGGCCGACACGCCTTCCGACAATGAGATCGGCTGGCATGTTCCGGCGAACCTCTTGCACGGGCTGGCCTCGGGCGATACGGGGTATTTCGGCCGCTATGGCGGATTGCCGCTCAGGCAAAACGAGGATGACGCGCGGTCGCTGGTGTTCGAGACCGGGCCGCTCGATGAAGATACGGTACTGTATGGTAGCGCCGAGGTGGAGCTTGTGGTCGAGGCCGAGGTCGAGCGCAGCCAGCTTAGCCTGCGGCTGAACGACGTCTCGCCCGAAGGCACTTCGGCGCGCGTGGCGCTGTCGATCCGCAACCTTGCACTGGACGATGGGCTTGACGAACCCGATGCGCCGCAGGGGCCCGGGCCGCGCCGCGTGCGCATCCGGTTTCACACCAGCGCCTATCGGTTCAAGGCCGGGCATCGGATCCGCCTGTCAGTCGGCTCGTCCTACTGGCCGCTTGTCTGGGCACCGCCCCAGCTTGGCGCGCTGCGCGTCCTGTCGGGGCATCTAAATCTTCCGGTTCTGGGCGCGGTCCCCCAGGCGCTGTCGGCCCCGTTTCCCGCGCCACAGGGCACTGCGGAAATGAACGACATTCACGTCCTGTCTGCGCCGGTACTGCGCCGCGGGTGTGAGGAGGAGGTCGATGGAACGGTCGTCGTGCGCTGGCACCAGCCGCCGGTCGCGACGCTATACAGCGATATCGGCACGAGTTTTACCTTTGAGACCTCGGCCCGGCACGCCATCCGGCCCGACGATCCGAACAGCGTAACGTCCGCATTCACGCATCGGATGGAGGTGACACGCCCCGATGGCGTTGCGCGGGTCGAGTCGCGCCTTACGGTGACATGCACGGGGGCGACCTTTGTTCTGGACACATCGCTTGATGTGCTGTGGAACGACGACCTGATCGCCCGCCGCCACTGGACCTCTGAAGTCGCGCGACGTCTGGCGTGATTATCGGCCAATTGCAGGCGGATCGGCCCCAAGCGCATCGTGCAGGACGGTGAAGCCGCCGACTTCAATCTCGTAGGAACCCGCCGGGGGCAAAACGGGCCGATCCGACGGATCCGCGCCCCATTCCCGCTGGCGGCGGACGAGAGCCGTCCGGAAACCGACCTCGCTCGCGGCGTCGAGGTTGAAAGGATGGCAGGCGACCATCAGGCATTCCTGCGGCGCCAGCCTGAGCACGCGGGCAGCGCGGGCATAGGCTTCGGGAAGGAGTTTGTAGACCCCCAACCCCTCGCAGGACAACACCGCATCCTAGCAAAGCCCGTTCCGGCGGGAGCTGTCGATGACCAGCCTGTAGGACAGAAGCGTGAAAGACACCGCCATGCGGTGCGCGCGCAGCGCGGCGAGGCCCTCTTTCACGTCCGGCCACGCCTTGAAACCAAGAGGCGCGTCCCATGCGATGGCATGGCGATCGGTCTCGTCAAAGGCATCGAGGCCCTCGTCCGCCAGAAGCGCATCGAGGCAGAAACGGTGAGCGTCGTCGAAATTGTACCGGGGCGGTTCGGTCTCGCCGAGGTTCATCATGGCCTTCATGCTGCGGCGGCGCAGGTCGTTGGCCAGCGCCGCCCAGTTCCGCTCGATCCCGTGCCGGTGACCGGCCGCCGCGAACGCATCGCAAAAGCTCGAGTGCCAGTCGAGCACCGTGCCGCCGGTGTCGACTGTCAGGGCCTTGATACCGGCAAGGCTCACGGGATCAGCACCGTCGCGCCCAGCGTCTTGCCGGATTCGATGGCTTCATGGGCTTTGACCGCGTCCTTCAGAGGGTATTCGTAGTTTATATTTGCGTCGAGCAGGCCGTCGCCGATGGCCTTGAACAGGTCACCGGCGGTCCATTCCAGGTCGGACCTCTTGGCGACGTAGTGCATGATCGCCGGCCGCGTGATGAAAAGCGAACCACGGCGGCCGAGATCCTGGATGATGTCGACCGGGTCGGGCGGCCCGGAGACGTGACCATAGGCCGCGCAGACGCCCATCGGCCGAAGGCTGTCGAGCGATTGCTGCAACGTGTCCTTGCCGATCGCCTCGTAGACCACCGCACAGCCCTCGCCGTCTGTCACCTCTCGCACCACGTCGACGAAGCTCTGTTCCGACCGGACGACCGGATAATGACAGCCCGCCGCGCGCGCCGCTTCGGCCTTTTCGGGGGTCGAGACGGTACCGACCACCGTCGCGCCGAGGGCCTTGGCCCACTGGCAAAGGATCAGGCCCATGCCCCCGGCGGCCGCATGAACGAGAATGGTGTCGCCCGGCTGCACCTTGTAGGTGCGGTGCAGCAGGTAATGGGCCGTCATCCCCTTCATCAGAAGGGCTGCGACCTCGCGCTCGTCCAGCCCATCAGGCAGGTGCAGAAGCTTGTCGGCGGGGTAGTTGCGAACCTCGCAATAGCTGCCGAGCGGCGGGATGCCATAGGCGACACGATCACCAGACTGGAACTCCGTCACCCCGTCGCCCACGCCTTCTACGATGCCGACGCCCTCGAACCCGATCACGACGGGCGGCTCGGGCACCGGCCAGGGGTGCGAGATGCCGCCCCGGTGGTAGGTGTCGGCGTAATTCACGCCCACCGCGGTGTGCCGCAGGCGAACCTCTCCGGGGGCCGGGTCCGGCACGGGCCAGTCTTCCCATTGCATCGCGCTTGGCGGGCCCAGCTGGTGGATCACTTGTGCCTTGCTCATTGTCTCCTCCTGTCGATGGCCGTGGTTATCGGGGCGCGGGCGCGACTGGCCTCATGCCGTTTGCGCCGCGCCGAGTTGGTCCAATATCTGGCCATAGGCCGCCTCGCCCTGCGCGCCGACCACAAGGTGCTGGCGCTGGAAGACCATGGCGGGAACGCCTGTGATGCCGCGCGATGTCCAGAAGCGTTCCTTCTCCCTGACCACCGCCGCCCGGTCGCCGCGTTCCAGCACGGTGCGCGCCGCGTCGCGGTCGAGCTCGACGGAGGCGGCCACCTCGGCCAGCACATCCATGTCCGACACGTTGCGCCGCTCGGTAAAGAACGCCGCGAAAAGCGCCATCTTGACGTCATGCCCCTTGCCGTGATCACCGGCCCAGTCGATCAGCTGGTGGGCGCGAAAGGTGTTCCACATGCGCATGTCATCGGCGTAGTTGAACGTGAAGCCGAGCGCGGCGCCAAGCGCCGTCAGCCGGTCCCGTGCCTTGCGAGAGTCCTCTGCCGTCGTGCCGTACTTGGCGGCGAGGTGCTCGCGCAGGTTCTCGCCCTCTTCGGCCATGCCGGGGTTAAGCTCGAACGGGTGCCAGTAAGGCTCGAGCGGGGCCTGCCGCGCCTCGGCCGCGCTGGCCAGCTGACGATACCCGATCACGCACCAGGGGCAGACCACGTCCGAGACGATATCCACACGAATTGGCATTGTCCTACTCCTTGAAGCGGGCGGCATTGGCCGATGTCGCGGCCTCGACATCGCCCTCGCCAAAGGCCGAGGGCCGCGGTTCGGGCAGTTGCAGCGCGGCCTGGGTCTTGGGCCGTGCGTCGAGCCGGTCGAACCACGCCTGCAGGTTCGCCAACCCATCGACGTTCACCGTGGCCCAGAAATGGCTGCGCGCCCAGGGATATGTCGCCATATCGGCAATCGACAGATCATCGCCCACCAGCCAGTCGCGGCCCTGAAGACGCGTGTCGAGCACCTCGAGCAGTCGGCGACTTTCGGTGACGTAGCGGTTGATGGCATAGGGCACCTCGTCACCGTTGGGCTTGGCGATGCGCTGGAAAAACATCGCCTGGCCCATCATCGGCCCGATGTGGCCGACCTGGAAGAACAGCCATTGCAGGGTTTCCGACCGCTCGACCGGATCGGAGGACAGGAACCGTCCGTATTTTTCGGCGAGGTGCCACAGGATCGCCCCAGACTCGAAGATCGCGCGGTCCTCGGCCCGGTCATAGATCGTCGGGATCTTGCCGTTGGGGTTCATCTTCACGTAGTCGGGCGCGTGCTGCTCCTTCCTCGAGAAGTCGACGTTCACCAGATCGTAGTCGACCTCGGCCTCATGCAGGAAGATCAGCGGCTTCCAGCCGTTCATCGTATTGGCGGTGTAGAGAATGATATCAGGCCGCGACATGGCCGACCTCCGCGAACAGGCTGTCGAGATGGGCGTCGAACCGGACGAGATCGGCATCGACCTGCGGGTTCTTCATCACGTCGAACGCGCCGAAGCTGGGCTGGGGCGTCATCCCGAAGAACTTCGCGTTGAGGTGGACCGGCCGCAGAAGATCGTCCATCGACATGCCTTCAAAGAATGGCTCGGCGGGGTCGTCGAAAGCCTCGCTCGGCGCGTGGAACGTGGCCGAAATCATGTAGCGCGTGCCAGTCAGAGCGCCGCCCTTGCCGTAATTCGCCTTCGGTGCCTCGGCGGTGCGGCCATCGCCCGCGCAGAGGCGCCCGTCCATGCCCGCCGTATAAACCTCGTCCATGTATTTCTTGAACGACCAAGGCACGCCCATCCAGTTTACCGGGAATTGCAGGATCACGGCGTCGGCCCAGCGGTGGCTTTCGACCTCTGCCTCGACGTCGTAGCCGTCTGCGACGGTGGTCAGGCGCACGTCGTGGCCCTGCGCCTCGAGCCGTTCCTTCGCGCGCCCGGCCAGCGTGGCGTTCAGGCCACCGGGGGCGAACCCATAGGGCTGTGCGCCGTTCAGGATGAGGATCTTGGTCATGTGGTCGGTCCTTTGTTCGTGTTCCGTTGCCGCTTGACTTGCAGCCATGTTGTGAAGAGGTTGGGAGCGCAAAGAACCAAAAGCAACCAGTATACTTTTGGTAACCTTTAATTGAGCACCTGAGGCACGCCATGGACGCGAGAGTGGAAGAGGACGAGAAAGGCCGCCGGCATGTCCGCGACGCCTGTGTCGAACCCTGCGCCATCGAACGCGGCATGCGGATCATCGGCGGAAAGTGGACCGGTTCGATCCTGTGGCACCTCAAGGACGGGCCGGTGCGCTTCAACGACCTGGCCCGCATGGTGGGCGGGGCGTCGAAGAAGATGATAACCGAACGGTTGCGGCAACTGGAGGCGCAGGGGCTGGTGCGGCGCGAGGTTCTCGATACCTCGCCGGTCTCGGTGCATTACGAGATCACGGAGTTCGGCATCTCGGCCCTTGGCTTTCTCGATGAGCTCCGCAAATGGAGCGAGGGCCTGCCGAAGGAGCTTTCCACCGATGGCCAGTGACCTGCCACGGCTGAAGCCGGACCCGGTGCCCGAAATCCATCCCGTCCCGGAATACGAGGCCGGCGGCGCTCTGGCAGACGTCTACGCGCGCACCAAACGTGGCCTCGGCGTCCCGTGGATGGGTGTCGTCGCGATGGCCTTCGCGCATTATCCGAAATTCTACGACAACCTCTGGACGGCGCTTGAACCCGTCGTCGGTTCGGAGGCGTTTGCGTCGGCCTGCCAGTTTTTGCGGGACACCGCGGAAGCCGAAGCCGCAAAGCTGGACCCGCCCCGTATCCTGCCGCGTCTGGAACGCATCGGCTATGGCCGCCGCGAACTGGATGAGATCCGCGCCTGCAACGAGGTCTTTTCCGACGGCAATATGCCCTATGTCCTGATGGCCACGGTGGCCCGGCTGCTATTGGAGGGTCACGACTGGCCGGGGCAGGGCCCGCTCGAGCCACGGAAAACGCCCGTTTCGGCTGGCGACAGACCCGCCCTGATGGAGGCGCATCATGCCGATCCGTCGACGGCGGCCGTCTATGCGGACATCCGCGAGACGCTGGGCCTGCTCTTCGTGAACACCGATTACCGCGCCTTTGCCCGCTGGCCGAGCTACTTTGCCCCCGCGTGGACCGACCTGAAGCTGGCGGTGACCGGGCCGGGCTACTCCGATGCTGTACTGACCGTTCACCGGGCCGCGACCGACCTGGCCCTTGCCTTGCCCAACCCCACCGGCTTGACGCCCGGCGCGCTTCAGACCGCGGCGCGCGAGGATGCAGATCTGGCTGAGGTTCTCTCGGTCGTCCGATTGTTCCAGTGGCTCCTGCCGGGGCTGGCGGTGAATGTCGCCTTTCTCAGGGCGCAGCTCGAACAGCAGGTTTCGCGCGTCTGATGGACAAGTTGAACCGGTGACGGATCGGAGCATTGTTCGCCAACGGGTCTGGCCCGGACTGGAAGCGAACTCGGCAGAAAGACCGCTCGTGCGTCAGTATAAGATTGCCGGCGAGATAGGCTTGGCAGCATGATGCGGCTTGCCGGCTCAAAAGTTCGAGCCGCCTCACATTGAAGCAGGTTTCGGTCTTCAGCCCGCCAAAACTCACTGCAAGCTGAGCGCGCCAATTTGGCCGAAGGCCAGCCTCCAACCTACTGCAACTTCTTCAAACTGCAGACTGATCCACATCATACGTATTTGAAAGATTGTTTTTTGCCGTTTCGAAAGGGTTATCCACGAACGGCCAGCATTCGGAGCCAGGGCCAAGGTATCTGAATGTCGTGAAGTCAGGCGACGCGCCGCCGGGCGTCGCGGCCTGGATGACGCGTTTGGCTATGGCTCGGAACGGAGCATAGAAATGAAAAGTTGATTTCACCACCACCAGCTTTTTTGTGGCAAGCCGAATACCCATCTGTTCGAACGCCTCGGGGTGATAGACTTGCGTGCGCAGATCGTTGACCAGCAGGTCGACGCCGTTTGCGAGGCGCAGCCAGACCATTGTACCCAGCGGCTCAAGTCCTTCGCCAAGATGCTGACCAAGGCCCGAAGCGACATGCATGACCTCGGCGTCTATATCGACCGGATCGCCGGAGTCCGGTCCGACCTTGCCGCCGAGCCGAAGCGACAACCGTGCGCCACGACCCGCATCCTTGCAGATGCGCAGCACGACCGGATCCCAGAAGAACCCTGCCGCCACGTCCGTAAGTCTGCGCTTCAGAACCTCACGCAGTACGAAGGTCGCGTCGCCGGGCGCGCCCGCGCCCGAATTGTCGCCCATGTCGGCCAGAACGATTGGTCCGTCAACCGACGTCATCGCGCGGTCCAATGCCGTGTCGAGGTCCGGGAATGAAGCGTTGACAGCATCGCGCCGTGCAAAGAATGCCTTGCCGAAATTCTCGGCCGTCCGCGCAGCAAGCTCGGCATCATTATCCGTGATGACCAGAACACGGGTCCCGACATCGGCTACGTCAGCCCAGGGAAAGCCGTGGGCCAAAGAGACAGACAGGATGCCCGGCTGCGCCTCGAGAGCGTGCATTTCGCGTACGACCTCTTGCATCTCGCCTTCCTTGGTGAGGTAAAGGCCCAGCATGCGGCAATCGAACATGCTGCTGACGGGGCGGATTTCCTTGCGCGTCATCCGAAGCGCCAGATCAAAAAGCTCCCGCGCACGCGGGGTCGCGTCGTCGTGCGGGTATTCCTTGAACGTCACGATCAAGTTCGCTGCCGAGAGCATCGCGTCGGTCAGGTGACAATGCAGATCAAGGCTGACGCCGATGATGGCATCAGGGCAAAGGTTGCGCACGGCCTGCAGGATGTCGCCCTCGCAATCCTCGACGTGTTGGGCAACCATCGCGCCATGCAGTTGCAGCAGGATCACGTCGGCCCCGCCGGCCTGCTCAAGATCCGACAGGATCTCGCCCCGTAGCGCATCATAGGTGGAGGCGACGGTCGGCCCGGCGGGCTCGGCAATCGCGGCGAGGCTTTCCGTCACGCACCAACCCAGGGCTTCGGCGCGCCTGCGCCACAGGTGTAGCGCCTCGGTCATCAGGTTGGGCGGATCTTGCGTCGCCGTGCCGTGGCGCAGGTAAAACTCCTCGAAGCCGGACATGGCCGTCGGCATGGGCGAGAACGTGTTCGTCTCGGTCGATAGCGTCGCCATGAAGAGCTTCATCGCCGGCCCCTGTTTCTGTCTTGTCTCATGTCTTGCGGCCCAACTTGTCAGGGTCGCACAGGCAAGGTGCGCTCTCGGCCCGTCACTTTGTTCACAACGTGGCGGATCTTCAGACCTTCCACCACCGCTCCATGAACTTCGCACCGTCGAGGTCTTGGTTCGAGGCGAATGTGTCGGGCGTTCCGACCGTGTCGCTGGTGGCAAATACGTATGAGGCGAACATCGGTATGGCGACGCCGCCCTTGTTGGCGACGATGTCCTGCATTTCGAAATACATCTCGCGGCGCTTGGCCTCATCAAGCTCGGCCCGGGCCTCGACCAGCAGAGCATCGAACCGCTCGTTGGACCAGAAACTCTCGTTCCACGACACCCCGGACTTGAAGGCGAGAGAGAACATCAGATCCTCGACTGGACGGCCGGCCCAGTAACTCGCGCACCAGGGGGCTTTCTTCCAGATGTCGCTCCAGTACCCGTCGTTGGGCTCGCGCGAGACCTCGACGTTGATGCCACATTCCTTGGCCGAGTTCTGGATCAGGAGTGCTGCATCAATCGCCCCGGGGAAGGCAGCATCGGAGGCGGAAAGCCGGACATCCAGGCTGTCGAGACCGGCCTGTTTCAGGAAGTGCTTCGCCTTGTCGGGGTCATAGGTTTTCTGCTCCAGGTCGGTATTGAAGAACCTTTGACCCGAGCCGATGGGGTGGTCATTGCCCACGCCGCCGTAGCCGAAGAGGATCTTTTCGACCAGTTCCTCGCGGTCGATGCCCCACTTTATCGCCTGGCGGACGTTGTTGTCGTCGAAGGGCGATGTGTTGGTCAACATCGGGAAGGAATAATGCTGGGTGCCCGCGACAGAGTGAAGGTTGATCCCCGGTTTCCTGGCGAAGAGTGTTGCTGTCTTCAGGTCGACCTTGTTGATGATATCCACGTCGCCAGAGACTGCGGCGGTCATTCGGGCGTTGGTGTCCAGCAGGGTCAGCAGGCGCCAGTTTTCGACGTGTCCGACGGCATCTGTCCAATGATTTTCGAAACGGGACAGGTCCGCCGAGACGCCCGGATCGAAATTGTCCAGACGGTACGCGCCGCAGCCGATTCCGGACTGCCAGTCGATCTCGCCGTCCGCAGACGGCAGGATCGGAAAGTGATAATCGCTGAGGGCTGCCGGAAAATCCGCGTTGCCGGCGTCGAGTTCGAAAATGACTGTATCTGACCCATCGGCGCGGATTTCCGTGACGTTGGCCACCAGAGGCGCACCCGCGGACTCGGACTGCTCGCCACGATGGTAGTTGATGGAGGCGATGACATCTTCGACGGTAACCGGTTTCCCGTTATGGAATTCGACCCCTTGGCGGAGTTTGAACGTCCATACCTTTGCATCCGGCGACGCCTCCCAGGATTCGGCGATGGAGGGTCGCACGGCACTGTTGGCATCGATTTCGGTCAGATAACCGTTTACACCGAGAGCCAGAGGAATAAGGAATCCTGCCTCGAGCCTGCCCGGGTCAAGCGTGTCGGTCGTGGCCCCGTGGCCGATGCCGACGGTCAGCATGCCACCCTTTTGCGGCGTGGCGGCGACGGCGCGGTCTGCGAGGCCGGTTGCGGCAGCCACACCAAGACCTGTGGCCAATGCACCGCGCATGAAGTCACGACGCCCGATCTGGCGCGAATTCAGGCGGGTCTGGAGTAGGCTGAGATACTGTTGCTTATTCATGTCGGGTTCTCCCACTGCATTCTGGTTTGCCAAGGGATCGGCCGAATCCTTTTGCAAAACAACTCAGCGGCCTTATGCTTTCTTGAGCGACCTTAAGCGACTTGCGGGCGAAGTTTCATGACGGAGCATCTTGCCACGAACCTGCGATATCTTTGTGCCGAGAAATCCTCGGTCGCTCAGGTCTGTCGCGAGATCGGGATCAATCATCAGCAATTCAGCAAGTATCTGGCGGGACGCGCAAAACCATCGGCGCATAACCTGCGCAGGATCAGCACGTATTTTGGCCTGGGCGATGCACAGTTGCTGGGCCCGCCTGACAGGCTGGTCGACGCGGTCACAAGGCGGCAGCGATCCCTTTCGGACAGGCGCAAGGACCCGTTCGCCGTGGCCTTTCCCGGCGATCTTGCAAAGCTGCGTCCGCTCCTGGGCACGTATCAAGTGCATTTCCTTTCCCCTGCAGCACCGGGCAGCATCATGGTGAATGCCGCATTTCTTGATGAACGCGATGGGCTCGTGCACACACGGCTTATCGAAACCATGCCAGACACGGCCGCCAGCGCCCGCCGCTGGACTCGGTGCGACGGCAAGGCGGCCTATCATAGTGGGCGGATATTCGTGATCGATTACGAGGAAAAGAACGAAGGCGCGTTCACGATGTCGATCCTGATTCCGCCCCACCGGCACAACAAACAGTTGTTGTTCGGAAAGATGTCCTTCCTGGCGTCCTTGCCTCGCCGGACGCCCTTTGCCTCGGACGTTGTGTGGAAGCGCGTAGGCGACTACAGATCCACACGCGACGTACTGCGGTCCTGCGGGATCTACGAGGAGAATAGCCGCAAGATCGACCCGGTTATCAGAAAGTACCTGGCGACAGGACGTGAAGATATATCATTGTAGCGCAAGTCGACCGCGCTCGAAGCTCAAATAGTTTCCCTATTATCCACGAGAAAAAGTAGGAGGCGTGCCAAGTTCGAGTGCGACAGCTTCGCGGGACCTTCCTAAAGCTCGCTGCGAGTGCTCGATTCTCCCCGCGACTGCGCGGGACGTCGGGAGGAAGTGCTGAGAACAGACGTTCGTCGTGGCGGAGATGAACGGCTACTCAATGCAAATGACGGCAAGACCTCTACTGAACTCATATCAAAGCAGAGTCCAATGTCGAACGAACACATTAAAGACGCGGCGCTGGAAGTTCTTTACCACGCCGTGTTCTGTTGAGTGGGGCTTGCCTCTTGAAGCTTGTCAATATTTGAAAATTTCGTCCGGTTATTTGGACAAGGTAAAGCTTCGGTCGATCAAGCGTTTGATTTCATCCAGTTCAACGGTGCCATCGAGGATCACAGTCAACCAGTGTTCCTTATTCATGTGATATGCTGGAAAAAACCCGACCTTCTTTCGCAACGCGCCGATTTCATCAGGATCGGCCTTGATGTCGAGTATGTCTATGCTCCTGTCCCCCTCCAGGCCGATCCTGTGCGCGGGCACGTCCATGACGAGCGCGAACCACTTGTCATTGTCCTTGTGCCGCAGGACGAAAAAACTGGGATACTTCTCGAAGGGCCGGTCGGGCTCTACGCTATATTCCTCTTTCCCGTATGCGATGACATCATTTCTGACACTCTTCATATCCGCCTCCTCTTTCATTGGTCGGTATTTCGCTTTTGATTTTCAATCGACGACTCGCCGGTGTCGCTGGGCCGCCCGATCATGGCTGCCAGCGGGCCCGCGCTTATTCCGTGCAGAACGATGCTTGCCGCGATTGTCAGCACAGTAACCTCGAAGATCGGCCCGTCGGTTGTGATGACGCCTTCGTCAAGAAGCAGCATCAGGAAGGCAATGCTGGCCAACCCCCTCGGCCCGAACCACCCGACGAAAGCGCGTTGGCTGGCTGGAAGCCCCGATGCGATCAGCGCGACCATGACTGGTCCCATGCGCACCGCCGTCAGAAACAGGATGGAAAGCACCGCCATTGACCATGTTGCCGACGCCCAAACAATCGGGATGCAGAAGACGCCGAAGGCAATCCATGTGAGTGCCGACACAACATTTGCCAGACCTTCCGAGGTTTCGATCAGCTTGAACCGCCGCTTCTGGTTGTCGAAGGACACAACGACACCGGACACGAAGGCCGCGATGAACCCGCTGCCGCCCAGGGACTGGGCCAGGGCAAAGGAGGATATCGCAAGGGCGACAAAAGGCACGAGAAGCCATGATCCAACCACGAAAAAGCGGCCCTTGGTCGTGTTGGCAAACCAGATAAAGGCGAAGCCGACCGCGGCCCCGACCCCTGTGCCTATCCCAAGCTCATCGGAGAGAAATCGCAATAACATGGGCGCGGCGGCCTCATCCGATTGCGCCCCCACCGCCAGGGCGCCCAGAGTTAGCAGAAGCGGCACGCAAATCCCGTCATTCAGACCGCTTTCAACCTCGATCCCAAGGGCAACCTCCTCAGGCACATCGGGGTTGGTGGCGACAGGCCGGGCGAGATCAGCATCAGTTGGCGCCAGCACCACTGCCAACAAAGCGGCCTCGACCCAGCCGATACCGGGCAGCATTAGCCAAGCGGCAATCCCCCCAAGGACGATCGACGCAGGCAATGCAATTGCGATGAGACGGACAGGCGTGCCGAGGTCCCGTCGCAGGGCGCGGAAATCCATCCTGGCGCTTTCCGTGCACAAGACGATAGCGAGGGTTACCTCTGCATAGATCCGAAGCAGCAGGCCTGCCGCCTCGGCGGATATCGTGCCTAACCCGACGGTGCTGGCCGCAACGCCCACGAGCAGGAAGAACATGGCACTGCTGAAGGACAGGCGGTTCAGCAGGCGACCCAGTCCACCATAGACCAGGAAAGCGACGCCGACAGTGGCCAGCGCCACATAGGTCGATGGGGTGACGGTATAGCTGTCTATCACGGCATCAGGTCATCCGGGATCGAGAGATACGACTTGCCTTCGATCAGGTGGCCGGTTCGGCTTTTCCCCTGGCGTGCGCCATCCGGTCCGTAGGTTACCCATTGCTTCCAGTAGAAATGCACATTCTGTGTCAGGCATTGGTCCCGCAAGGAGGCGACCCAACCGGGCATACACCGCCGCGCCTTGGGCCCGCTTTCACCACCGCCCACGACAAGCCGGATGCCGTTCAGATCCAGAGGACCGAGGTCTTCGAGCAAGGGTTCGCAACAGATGTGCTTGTTGCGTCCGTTGATGGCGTGCAGATCCTTCAACCGGGGCAGGCCGTATGCCCGATCATCCACCGTAACCCCGAACCAAAGGTTGTCGGGGACGCGGCGCTTGTCGAAATAGGCGCGCATCCGGTCGGCACGTTTGGTCAGGATGTAGAAATTGTGCCAGTGTCCCCGCTCGACAATATCCATGATCCGGTCGATATCTGTGTCGGTCGCATCCTCGTGGAAGGTGTCGCTCATCGAGTTGATGAACCAGAAAGTCGGTTTCCTGCGCTTCAGCGGGTCTGCCCGGTCCAATCGATCATGCTGCACCGTGAACCGGAAACCGTTTGCGTAGCCCGCCGTCCCCCACTTTTGGAGTTTCTTGGCCATGGTTTCCGCGTAACAATGCTTGCAACCAGGAGAGATCTTGGTGCAGCCGGTAAAGGCGTTCCAGGTCTTCGCATTGATCTTCATGTCCTGATCGTAGGAAATCTGCCCGGTCTTCATTGTGGTCATCGTTACGCGGGCCTCTGCTCACCGGCCTTTTCATAGTCCCAGTAGGCGGCTTCGATGTTGTGGCCGTCGGGGTCGATGACAAAGGCAGCATAGTATCCGGCCCAATAGGCTTCCCGATAGCCGGGGCCACCGTTGTCGGTCGCCCCTTCGGCCAGCGCAGTCTGGTAGAAGGCGTGAACCTCGTCCTTGGTTTTGGCCTCAAACGCCAGGTGTGTTGGAACGACATCCTCTTTCAGAACCCAGAAATCGGTGTTCTTGCCATCGTGAAAGCCGGCCGCTTGGCCGACTTCCATGTTGTTAGTGTACCCAAGGGTGGCGAGCACCTTCGTGTAAAAGGCCTTTGACTTCTGATAATCGCTAACGTGAAGATGGGCGTGGGCAATCATGTATCGCTATTTCCATTTCCTGTTTCGTCAGTGAACGATGCGTCCGACATGGAATCATGCCGCCTGATGTTCTGTCAGGCGGCGCAGAATCCGGGCATAGGCATCCGCCCCTTGCGCCCCGCTGACCATGTGATTGTGTTCGAAAATCATGCTGGGAACGCCCGAGACACCGCGCGATTTTGCATGTCTAACGTCAGCACCTACCGGACAGATTTAGGTGTTTGAGGAACGGAGGATTTCTGGTTCATCGAAGCCATAATGGAGCGAAGATGAACAAGAGATCCGGAACATCCAAGGATGCTGCTGACAAGCTTGTTAGGGGTATCAAGCGTAAGACCCGCAAGCACTACTCGGCGGAGGAGAAGATCCGCATCGTGCTTGCCGGGATGCGGGGCGAAGAAAGCATAGCGGCCCTGTGCCGTCGTGAAAGGATCGCTGAGAGCCTTTATTACAGCTGGTCGAAGGAGTTTCTTGAGGCTGGGAAGAACCGGCTGGCGGGTGACACAGCCCGTCAGGCGACAGCTCCCGAGGTCAAGGAACTGCGCTCTGAGGCAGCCGCGCTGAAAGAAGTGGTCGCGGAGCTGACACTGGAGAACAGGCTGCTCAAAAAAAGCACGTTCGGGGATGGGGAGGACGACGCATGAGATACCCAGCCTCGGAGAAGCTCGAGATCATTCGGACAGTCGAAGCCTCGCATTTGCCGGTCAGGCGGACCCTGACCATGCTCGGCATTCCCAGCAGCACCTATTACCAGTGGTATGCGCGGTGGGCCGATGGCGGCGTTGACGCTTTGCGTGACACGTCCCCGCGGCCTCGGGCGGTGTGGAACCGCATCCCGGACGAGATCCGCGACGCCTTCGTTGAGTTCGCGCTGGATCATGAGGATCTGACGCCACGGGAATTGGCGGTCAAATACACCGATGAGAAACGGTATTTTGTATCTGAGTCCTCGGCATACCGCATTCTCAAGGCCCAGGACCTGATCACGGCTCCGGCCCATGTGGTGATCCGTGCCGCCGATGAGTTCCGGGACAAGACAACTCGGCCCAACGAACTCTGGCAAACCGACTTCACCTATCTCAAGGTCATCGGTTGGGGCTGGTTCTATCTCAGCACGATCCTCGACGATTACAGCCGCTACATCATCGCGTGGAAGCTCTGCACGACAATGAAGGCCGTGGATGTGACGGACACGCTGGATCTGGCGCTGGAGGCCTCGGGCTGTGCTCATGCGACAGTCGTTCACAAGCCCCGGCTGCTCAGCGACAACGGCTCGTCCTACGTTGCGGCCGACCTGGCCGACTACCTCGATACCAAAGGTATGGATCACGTCCGCGGAGCGCCGCACCACCCACAGACCCAGGGCAAGATCGAACGCTGGCACCAGACCATGAAGAACCGGGTTCTGCTGGAGAACTACTATCTGCCGGGGGATCTTGAACGCCAGATCGGCGACTTCGTCGGATACTACAACACTCGGCGATACCACGAGAGCCTGGATAACCTGACGCCGGCTGACGTCTACCACGGTCGGGGTCGGACGATCCTGAAAATGAGAGAGGAGATCAAGAAACAGACAATCCGAAAGCGCCGGTTGCAGCACAAAGCCGCGGTCGCCTAAACTCAAACAGAAACCGAACCAGAGCCTCCGTTACCAAAACAAACGACTTGTCCGAAAAACTCTGAAGACGGACATCTGGTCTACTTCGCCTTTCGACAAAAGTCCCGAGATCATGCGCTCCAGTTCGAGGATGTGGTCTGCGGTATCGGTATTATCAGACATATCAGCTTTCTCCTTTTTGATTTTCGATGATCAATTACCCATTTGGGTATCTCTTACAGGCTATGCGTCGTTGAAATTGTTGGCCTCAACAACACAACGCCATTTTCCATTTCCATCCACATCTTTCCAAATGGAGACGAATTTCCCGATGCGGGTTTCTTCTCCCGCTTGCTCCAGTTTTGTTTCACCAATGACGTAAGCCATTTCGCCAGTCTCACTGACTTCGATGTCCGTGGGCTCGAAGCTAAAGTTAAGGCCTTCAACCGCAGAAATTTCCCGCATCCAATTGGAGTAGCCGGTGCCATCCATTTTTGGCATTCCGGGAGTAAGCTGCACAGTTTCAGGAGTAATGATCTCGTTATCTAAGAAATCGAGATCGCCTTTTTGCCAGTGTTCATTGGCAGCGCGCTCGAGCCTGAAAATTTCGTCACGTATTTTCTTTTGAGTCTCATTCATTAGTCTATCCTCTTCGCGTGTTCGATTGTCGTTGCATTCATCTGGCACCCCGAATGCACGGAGACGTTATTGCCCTTCCAGCAGCGGATCGATTTTGTTCTCCGCAGTGATGCCCTTCATCCAGTTGAACGTGCCCTTTTCCTTCATCTCGCGGGCACCGTCGATCAGCGTGCCGTAGACGGCCATGGCCATCCCACCGCCGATGCTGACCCTTCGGGCGCCAGCCTCAGCCAAGTCGGCAAGCGTCATTTCCGGCGACATCGCAACAACGCTCAGGGGTTTGGTGATCTCGCGGACAACGGCTCGGACCTCATCGGGGGTTCTCAGCCCCGGCGCAAAGAGCACATCGGCGCCGGCGGCCTCGTAGGCTTTCAACCGGCGGATCGTGTCGTCCATGTCGTTCTTCTTGCGCAGGAGATTTTCACAGCGGCCAATGACCGCGAACGGAAACTCGAGCGAACGTGCCGCCTCGACGGCTGCCTCGATCCGTTCGACCGCATGGTTGAAGTCGTAGATGTTCTCGCCGCTCCAATCCTCGATCGAACCGCCAGTTACGCCGGTTTCGGCAATGCGGCGAATGGTATTCGCCACGCCTTCGGGATCATCGGCATACCCGTTTTCAAGGTCCGTCGTGATCGGGATGCTGGTGGCCTCGCTCAGGGCGCGGCAGTGGGCGATCTTCTCTTCAAGAGTTACTTGCCCGTCGAGTTTGCCCAGAGCATTGGCCAGACCGCCACTTGTGGTTGCCAGAGCCTTGAACCCGAGCGCCTCGAACACCTTGGCTGAGGCCACGTCCCACGGGCCCGGTATCAGGAACGTCTCGGACCCTTCATGAAGAGCTTTCATCGTTTCCGCTTTTTGCAGTTGTGTCGGCATTGTGGGCCTCCTTTGTCAGTTACTCCTCCGATGTGGGTTCTTCGGATTGTGGCGCAATGACATATAGAATAAGGATCGTGCCAAACTTCTTAATTTGCCAAACAGGGGCCAGAAGGATGCCAACCTACAAAGTACCAAGACTGCGGCGCCAACCTTGCACGGCCGCCGGCCCAAAGCGCGTCGTTATCGCGACGAATGCGGCCGCTGACTCGCTGGAATACATAGGCTTGCTACAAGTCTTTGCCGAAGTTCGGTTCTTTCTTCGGGAGGCTGGTTATCCGCAAGCTTACACTGTCGAAATCGTGTCGCGCGGGACCGGGCAGATCTATGCCTGCCAAGGCCTCTCTATTTCCGCGACCACCGGCTATGCCGATCTCGAAGGCCCGGTCGACACACTTATCTTTCAGGCTGCCGACGATCGCGACGAATGTCTGTTGGATAGCGAATTCATCGCCTGGGTCGCGCGTATGTCCAAACAGGTTCGGCGTATCGTCAGCGTCTGCACCGGCGCCTTCATCTTGGCAGAGGCCAAGGTGCTCGATGGTCGTCAAGCCACAACGCATTGGGCCGCCGCGCAGGATTTTCGCAGTCGCTATCCCAATGTGCGCCTGACAGAAGACAGGATCTTCGTCAAAGACGGTCACGTCTATACTTCGGGCGGTGCGACTGCGGGCATGGATCTTGCCATCGCCCTTGTCGAAGAAGATCTCGGCGCAGAACTCGCCCGCAAGGTCGCGCAGGCCATGGTCGTGTTCTTCAGGCGCCCGGGAGATCAGGCGCAGTTCAACGCTGCGCCAAACCCCGACCATGATGAGGCGCGATTGCATCCCATCGAGAGTCACATCAGAAAAAATCTGGACAAGGATCTTCGGCTTGAGACCCTTGCGCGGCAGTTCGGCTACAGCCTGCGCAGCTTCAATCGCACGTTTTCAAAGCTATTCGGCTTGCCTCCGGGCCAGTTCATCGAGCAATGCCGTCTTGACAATGCGCGCTACCTGCTCGAAGAAACAGACAAATCCATCTCATGTATTGCTGCCGAATGTGGCTACGCCTCGTCTGAAGGGCTGTATCTGGCCTTCGACAGGCGTCTCGGTGTCGGTCCACGAGATTATCGAAACCGTTTCGGCCAAGACCTGCGGGCAGTTGATCGGGGTTGAAACAAGCATAGGTTTCGCAACGACATTCGACTGAGACTGTTGCCCGTGGTCAGAAATCGATTCTGAACAAGGTGATCCTTCAGCCTGAGCGAGAGTATACACATCTCAACCTGTCGCAATGGGGACAGAACCGATCATCGCCCCATATGGTGCTCTCGAGGAAAAGCCGCGCTTGACGTTCAGTCGGCATCTTCGTCCAGACATCGCAGACGGACTTCAGTTCGGTGATCATGGTGCGGCCTCGCTTCGGAGGGAACCGAAAAGATTGGCCGATTTCTTCCAACCAAAAGCAGCTACGTTAATGGCTTAGCCGGGGCCTTTGCGAGGCAAGCAGGCTTAGCATTTCCAAAAAGCCTGCTTTTTCTTGTCGATAATTGGGAATAGTTTTGTTGGTCGAAGTCGTGGTTGGGTCACTGATGGCGCTGATCGCAACCCAAGTGAATGGCAACGCGGGAATATTTTACATGGAAATTCAGGCATCCTACACAAGCGTCTACCGGCTATCTTTCACACCTGTTCCTCATACCAAACAACTAGGTACACACGTGCGATGTGGCATCTGATACTTGATGCAGGGTCGTCCATTTGCGACTGGGCATTCACTTCACTCTTCTCAAAAAACGCTTCAACCGCTCATCTCTTGGCTGACCCAGCACTTTCTCGGGCGGACCTTGCTCTACAATACGCCCCCCATCAATGAATATGACGCGATCCGCAATCTCGCGCGCGAACTGCATTTCGTGGGTTACAATCAGCATGGTCTGACGACGCTCGGCCACCCGTCGAATGAGGTCGAGGACTTCTCCTACCCATTCGGGGTCAAGCGCAGAGGTAGGCTCGTCAAACAGCATCAGAGACGCATCAAGTGCCATGGCGCGGCCGATCCCGACGCGTTGCTGTTGCCCGCCTGAAAGGGCCGCCGGGTAGCTGTCTGCCTTCTCGGCCAGCCCTGTTTCGGCCAGCACCTCCATTGCGCGACGCTCGGCCTCGTCTCGGGGACGCTTCTGGACGGTTATCAGCGCCTCCATGATATTCTGCTTGGCGGTCTTGTTGGCAAAGAGGGCATAGTTCTGGAACACGAATGCCGTGCAGCGCCGAAGGGTAAGGATATCGGCGCGCGATGCACGTGCCGTATCCACCGTGAGGCCGCCGATCGAGATGGTGCCGGATTGCGGCCGGTCGAGAAAGTTGACGCAGCGCAACAATGTGGATTTGCCCGTGCCCGATGGTCCGATCACGACGACGCGCTCACCCTCTTCAATCGTCAAGTCGATGTTGTCCAGCACTGGTGTGCCATTGAAGCGCTTGGTCAGTCCCTCGATCTTGATCATCGCACGTATCCTTTGTTCAACCAGATCTCGAGCCGTTGCTGACCCTGATTCAGTATCTCGACGATGATCCAATAGATGATTGCCACCACGAGGAAGGCTTCGAAATAGAGGAAGCTCCCGGCCGCCTCCTTCTGTGCTGCGCCCATCATCTCGGTCACGCCCAGAGTGAAGGCAAGCGAGGTGCCCTTGATCATGTCGATGAAGTAGTTGACCAGCGTCGGCGCGGCGATCCGTGTTGCTTGCGGAAGAACAATTCTGCGCATCATCTGGCCCTGAGTCATACCGATGGATTGCGCGGCCTCCCATTGGCTGCGGTCGACGCCTGCAATGGCCGCGCGGATGCTCTCTGCCATGTAGGCGGAGAAGTGGAGCGTCAGCCCCATGATCGCCGCGGTCACGCCATTGATCTGGGTCAGGAAGGACAACACCTGAGGCAGCCCGTAATAGAACAGGAAGAGTTGAACGAGCAGCGGTGTGCCGCGAAAAAAGCTGATGAAAAGCATCACCAGCCAGTCCAGAACCGGCACCTTAAATACCCGTTCAACCGCCAGAAGCGACCCGAGGATGAGCGCCAGCACCATGCCGGCCCCGGCCATAATTAGGGTGAGCGGTACATAGCCCAGGATAACGGGCACCAGCCCGAGCATGTAGTCGAGGTCAAGTGCCCGCATGGTTCAGTTCACTCCGCCGATTTCGTGATATCGCTGTCGAACCACTTATGCGAGATCTCGGTCAGCGTGCCGTCTTCCTGCAAACTTGTCAGCGCGGCATCGACACGGTCGCGCATGGCCTGTCCCGCCTCGTCACTGCGAAAGGGGAGCGCATTGCGGATTTCGGAAAATGGCGCGCCCGCCAGTTCCAGCGGGAGAGGGCTCTCCGCGATCACTTGCGCCGAGGAAACGCGGTCCATCACAAAGGCATCAACACGCCCGAGCGCCGTATCCTGCTCTATATTGGACTCATACGTCCGTATGTCGATTTCATCGGCGTTCGGCAGATCGCGCAGCAATTGCTCGAAGTTCGAGCCGAGGTTGACGGCAACGGTCTTGCCAGAAAGATCCTCGATGCCTTCGATTTCCGAGTTGCCTTCACGCGTCACGACCTGGGCGCCATCAACCACGTAGGGCTGCGTGAAGATGAACTTGGCCTCTCGCTCGGGCGTGATCGTGATCTGGTTTGCGATCGTGTCGATCCGCTCAGCTTCAAGCGCTCCGATGAGGCCCGAAAAGGACATCGTCTCGAACTCGATCTCGAGCCCGGCTTCTTCTCCGACGGCATTCATCACATCGACTTCGAACCCTTGCAATTCGTCCTGGCGCACGAAGGTGAAGGGGAAGTAGCCGCCGGACATGCCAACGCGCAGCGTTTCGGTGTCTTGCGCCAAGACCGGCGCACCAGCGATGGTGGCTGCGACGGAGATGGCGGGGAGGATCTGTTTCAGCATTTTCTGGCTCCTTGTGGCCGTTTGAAGGGCATACGTGCCCATGCAATTGTCGACCCACAACCAAACTGGTGGAAAAAGGATGCTGTCCACGTGATAAATACCTCCGGCGCACTTTGGTTCCCTGAAAGATCTTAGGTAGGGTGTAATGTTCCATGCCCTTCGGAAAACCCAGAACGGAAGAAGTGCTGCATACCTGAACTTCACGTACCACTTAATTGAGCGTGAGCTGGTCCAGCGCACCTCGGCATTGGCAACGACCACTAAGCCCGGCACTCGCGCTGTTCATCGGGATCACGCGAAGCATTGATCTCGTAGGCGTGATTGAGCAAATTGCAGCGCGGCGAGCCTTTTGGGGGTTCTCGATCTAACGCGGGTGCGCGAAGAGCGCCGAAAGACTGGAAGCCTGCGAATAGCGATCATCTTCCAGACAACGACGTATAATTGCCGTTGGCCGCTCTCATCTACGCTTGCAATCGCGGAACCGAAGCTGTTGGGTTCGCCCGCGGATGCCTGGCCCAAGGGTCCGTGAACAGCCGCCCGAATGCCGCGAGGTCCGGAAATGACAGTCATCCTGCACGTCTGGGCCCTGCTTTTCGGCGTGTTTCTCATCATGATCGGCAATGGCATGCAATCCACACTGATGGGTGTGCGCGGCGGGCTGGAAGGGTTCTCGACATTCGAGCTGTCGATCGTGACCTCTGCCTATTTTGTCGGCTTCCTGATCGGCTCTCGGATGGCGTCGAGTTTTATCCGCAGTGTCGGTCACGTGCGGGTCTTCGCGGCTTTGGGCTCCTTCATGTCCGCGGGCCTGATTGCCTTTCCGATATTTGTGGAACCCTGGGCCTGGGCGCTCATCCGCCTGTTGCTGGGGTTCTGTCTGTCGGGGGTCTACGTCTCTGCCGAAAGCTGGCTGAACGACAAGGCGACGAACACGACGCGCGGGACCATCCTGTCGGCTTATATGCTGGCGCAGACCTTCGGTATGGTCGGCGCGCAGGTGTTGGTCGGCGTGATACCCGTCGAGACCTTCACGGTGTTCGCGGTCGCCTCCATCCTGGTGTCTCTCTCCTTCGCGCCGATCCTGCTGTCGGCAAGCCCCGTGCCATTCGCGGAAAACATCAAGCCGATGAGCCTCAAGCGGCTCTACTACACTTCGCCTCTCGCGACGGTAGGAACACTGCTGCTGGGCGGCGTGTTCGCGGCTCAGCTCGGCATGGCCTCGGTCTATGGCAGCGAGATCGGTCTTTCGACGGGCCGGATCACGCTCTTCGTGGCCTCCATCTTCGTTGGCTCCATCCTGTTCCAGGTCCCAGTGGGCTGGCTGTCGGACATCTTTGACCGGCGCCTGCTGATCCTCGGGGTCGCCGTGGTCGGCGGCGTCGCCAGCTTGATACCGTGGCTCTTTGGTCCGAGTTTTCCGGTCCTGCTGGGCACGGGGGTTATCATGGGCGGCATGGCCTCGCCGCTCTATTCGTTGCTGATCGCCTATTGCAACGACTATCTGGAGCTCGAGGACATGCCCGCGGCCTCGGGCGGAATGATCTTCATTTATGGCCTCGGCGCTATTGCCGGGCCACTTGTCACGGGCCAGATGATGGATTTCATCGGCGATGATGGGTTCTGGCTGTTCATCGCCGGCACCTTCCTCGCGATCGCTGCCTGGTGCGCCTATCGCATGACGGTCCGCTCTGCGCCCCCTGCGGACGAGGCGGGAGACTATGTTTCGCTTTCGCCGAACGCGTCGCAGGTGGCCGTGACCGCGGTAACCGAGTGGACGACCGAGCAGGAAGGGGAAGGGGAGAACGAGTGATGATCCCTCACGCAACTGGTCTATAGTCAGCCATGACGTCCGTCTGGCGTTTGGAACGCGATCTCCGCGCTTCGTTGTGAGGGTGTAAATCATGCTGTGAGCTCAACGAATGACTGAGATCTCGATAATTCAGTAAAGCGACATCTGTGTCCATCAACGGCCGGATCGGGCCGAGACCTTCACAACGGAGAGCGCGCTTCGCCCTTCCGACTATTCCTTCAAGGCGCTACGCAAGACCGATTGTCGAGGATGCACCGCAGCGTTGGCAATTTGAAGGTTCGTTAGTTGTGAGAAGAATTGCGCCTCAGGATGCAGAGTAGTCCTGCGGGGAAACGCCGAAAATGTCTCTGAACCTTCTTGAAAAATGGGATGCAGAGCTGAACCCGCAAGCGGCCGCTGCGTCGGTGACGCTTATGTTTGTATCGGACATGAGCGACCGTGCGCGATAGAGCCGTGACAAAATTACGAATTTCTTCGGCGTGGTCGCCATATACTTTCGGAAAAGCCTTTCCATCTGGCGACGAGATATCCCGAAACGATAAGCAACATCGTCCAGGCTTCCCAATTCGTCCAGATGCGTTTCCATAAACTCGGCGATCTCAATCAGCTTGCGGCTCTTAACGTTGAATGTAGCAGCCAAGCTGGATTTTTGCCTTTGCTGGCGGTGCCTGGCAACGTCGTGCAAACACATGCTGGAAATGGTGCCCGCTAGCAGGCTGCCGTAGCATCGGCGTATATGGCAAATCATCATATCCGTAGGGGCGCTGCCTCCGGCACATGTCCAAATCCGTCGGTCAAAGGTATAGATTTGATCTGACGCTTCGAGCTGAGGATACCGCTCCTGAAACGCGAGAAGGTTTTCCCAATGCAGTGTGAACGCGCTGCCTTGCAGGATGCCTGCTTGCGCCAATGTATAGGCGCCCGTGCATATGCCGCCAACTGTTTGGCCTTGCCGCCACAGGCGTCGGATGTGGTCGGCGACCTTTCTCGAAGCATTTTTTTCCGGGTTCACGCCCGAGCATACGAGAACGGCGTCGGTGGCGGAAATATCTTCCATGGTTCCGTTCACTCCGACGGTTACGCCATTGGAGCATTCTACCGGTTGTCCGTCCTCCGATACGCAACGCCAGTGAAATATTTCCTTGCCCGTTAGCTGGTTGGCGAGACGCAGTGGTTCGACGGCGGAACTGAAAGCGTTCATTGAGAATTCGGGCAACAACACGAAGGTGAAGCTTTCCGTTTGGAACTCCTGTTCGAATTCGCAGAATGCGATCCCGCGCGGTATCCAGTTCTTTGTCATATCGTGCTTCTGCTATTGTCTGCCTATTTTCTTCAAAGCCCGAGGGCTCGACGTTTTTCCGTTGCGAACCCCTGGACGAGCCTGTCGGCCACTATCGCAAGTACCGCCATCGCGGCACCGGCAGTAATGCCGAGACCGACATCCGCCTGACCAAGAGCCAAGTAGATCGACTGGCCCAGACCAGTCGTGCCGATAAGGGCTGCTATTACGAGCATTGCGAATGCGTACAGGATCGTCTGGTTCAGCCCCAAGAGGATTGTCGGGACAGCGTAGGGGAGGCGGATTTCGAAGAGTGTCTGCGATTGCGTTGCGCCAGAGGAAACGGCTGCCTCGACGAGTTCGTCCGGGGTACTGATCAAGCCGTGCCGCGTGTAGCGGATCATCGGAACAATCGCGTAAAGGCAGATCGCCAGGAATGCCGAAAACTCGCCGATCTGGAAAAACATGAGAACTGGAATGAGAAAGACGAAAAGCGGAATGGTCTGAAGCATGTCGCAAACC
This sequence comes from Roseovarius sp. THAF9, assembly GCF_009363715.1. Taxonomy (NCBI): domain Bacteria; kingdom Pseudomonadati; phylum Pseudomonadota; class Alphaproteobacteria; order Rhodobacterales; family Roseobacteraceae; genus Roseovarius; species Roseovarius sp. THAF9. The sequence continues at coordinate 108,378 of NZ_CP045406.1, read as the reverse complement.
GGTCGCATCACGCGCCATGCCAAGGGACTGACAGCGCAGATCAGTCCGATGCCGCCGCCGAGCAGGGCGCACGTGAAAACGGACGCGCCCGAGAGGTAGATCGAAAGCAGAGCCTGGTCCCAAAGACCGCTGAATAGGATGAACGCAAGCATAAGTGCCGAGAAGACCGAGAGGCTTCGTCCGCCCGCGACCCAACCGATCATGGCCGCGGCGATCAGGACGAACGGCCAAGGGAGGTCGGTGATGCCGGTTTCCAAGACGCCTGCCAGGATGAAGATCACAAGACCGAGCGTTATTTTTCCGCGTAGGATGCCAAGGATCGCGAGGATGGCTGCGCCGGCGAAAAATGTCGCGCTCAACGGGGATGTCCATTGGAAGCCCCATGTAAATGGCAGGACAGCGCCGTCGAACCCGATGCGTAGAGGAAGCAGGACGTAGTACATCGCCCCGTTCTTGATGGTGTCGAGTGTCGCTGCATTTGCAGCGAGGACTTTCGACAGCGTGGTGTCAAGCCAGCCTGCAACTGGTTGCAGAACATTGATCGTGCCGCTTTCCGGAATGATCCCGCCGAATACAAGCGCGGCGCCGACGCCGAGCAGGAATAGCGCGAGGGCGACACGGATGTCGTGGCGTTGCTGGTCCTCGGCAAGCTTGCCGCTCATCCGGTCGATGATCACCGCGAAGACGACAATCACGAACCCGGCCAAAAGGCTGGGGCCAAACTGCGCTTTGCGCATGGTCAGCAGAACTTCCCAGCCGATATCGTCGAAGCCGCCAATGACTGCCGCGATGATGACCATGCTAAGGGCTGCCATGAGGCATTGGTTCACGCCCACCATGATCTGTGCTTTTGCCGAAGGGAGTTCGACGAGAAACAGTTGCTGAATGCGGTTGCCACCGCTCATGACTGCCGCTTCCTTGATGTCGGGCTCGACCCGCTCAAGGCCGAGTAGCACGTTTCGCGCCATGGGCGGTGCGGCATAGATTGCCGATGCGATCAGGCCGACGACCGGGCCGAAGCCGAAAAGAACGAGGAGCGGTGTGAGGTAGGCGAATGTCGGGACTGTCTGCATAACGTCGAGGGTCGCCTGAACCGCTGGTTTCAAACGGGGAATTTCGTTCGCCAAGATGCCGGTGGCCGCGCCGGCGATAAGCGCCAGTGGGACGGAAACAGTGACGAGTGCCAGCGTACGCATCCCCTCGACCCAGAAACCAGTCGCCAATACGAAGATCATTCCGATCAGGCCAAGGACGGCGTAGCCGGTGCCGCCAATGAACCATCCCAGGGCGGTAATCCCCGCCACGATGGTGAGCCAATGAGTCTGGGTCCAGAACGCGTTTGCCCAGTCCATCGGATAGGTCAAAAGTGATGAGAACACCCTGGCGAGTGGCTTGATCAGGTTGAGGAACCACCCGACGCCAGCATCCACCCATTCGGTGACGGGGAGTGTCCATGCCTCGGGAAACTTCACGAGCCACGAAAGGTAAGGTGTCAGCGCCATGCAAATCGCTCCGGTTGCAAGAACGATAAGCGCTGCAAGGGCACCACGACCGAGGCGTCGCGGACCATCGGGCACTGTGGCGATATCACTCTGGATTGTCATGGATCCTCGGCTTGAAGTGCAGATGCCAGATCGCTGGGATCGACCGTGCCAATAAGGTTGCCACCGGCATCGTGGACCGGAACGGGCGCATACTTGGCGATACAGGTTGCGAGTGCCGCTTCGAGTGTCATGTCCTGCCGCAGGGCCGGACCATCCGGAATGACTCCGTTGACGGGTCGCATGACCGATTGGACCCGGGCGTGCCGCCCCTTGGCCACATCCTTGGAGAATTCTCGGACGTAATCATCAACCGGGTTGAGCACGATTTCAGCGGGCGTACCGATCTGCACGATTTTGCCGTCGCGCATGATCGCGATCCGGTCGGCGATCTTGAGCGCTTCGGCTATATCGTGTGTGATAAACACGATGGATTTTTTCAGCCTGGCCTGGATTTCGACGAATTCGTCTTGAAGCTGACGGCGGATAAGCGGGTCGAGCGCGGAAAATGGCTCGTCCAAGAACCAGATATCGGGGTTGGCGGCGAGGGACCGCGCGATCCCGACACGTTGGCGCTGACCGCCCGAGAGCTCGCGGGGGTATGCTTTCTCGCGTCCGGCCAGTCCCACGAGCTCCAGGACTTCGTGGGCGCGCTCGACACGGTCCGCCTTGGCGCGGCCCTGCATCTTGAGCGGAAACGCAACATTTTCGGCGACTGTCATGTGCGGGAACAAGCCGAAATGCTGGAACACCATACCAAGCTTTCCCCGGCGCAGCTCGGTCATGCGGGATTTGCTGGCTTCCAAGATGTTGTCGCCGTCTATGAGGATTTCTCCGCCCGTCGCTTCAATCAGGCGGGAGATACAGCGTATCAATGTTGACTTTCCCGACCCCGAAAGCCCCATGATGACGAACAATTCACCACTCTGGACGTCGAAGGTTGCATCTTGTACGGCTGGAACGAGGCGCAGGCCGCGCAGGGACTGCGCGGCAGCTTCGGCATCATGGCCGGTTTGGGTCAGTGCCTTGTCCAGATGGTCTCGGGCTCCGGATCCGAAGACCTGCCAGACGGAGTTGCACCGAATGGCAGGCCGGGTGGCATCATTTTGGGTCATCACCACGTCCGAACCTTCAAGGTGTGGCCGCGTCGACGACGGGGCGCCATTGGTCTTCGTTGTCGGCCATCCATTTTGCAACGACGTCTTCGACGGCGACACCGTCGACGTCCACCTTTCCCATCAGCGGTTGCTGCACTTCGACCGAAAGCTGGAACTCGCTGAGAATCTCGTAGGCGGCGGGCCACTTGTCCTCGAAGCCCGCCCAGGTGGCCTTGAATATACGTGTCGGCGCGAAATCGCAGTCATGAGTGGCATTGGGGTTCACTCCCCAGGATGCATCTTCGAAACACTGCTCGTTGCCTTCGGGCAATTCAACGAATTCCACGTCGTAGGCGGCCATGGCCCAGTGAGGTTGCCAGAACGTAATCAGCAGTGGCGACTGTTTTTCGGTGGAGGCGCGAAGCTCTGCAATGAGCGCGCCTTCGGATCCCGCGGGCACGGCCTTGAACGGAAGACCAAAGCCGCTCATTCTGTCGGCGCCAGGTGTGCCCCAATCGGCAGGGTAGTCTACGAGACGTCCATTCGGAATCGTTTCGGCAGTTGCAAACCTCTGCGCGCAGTCGTTCAGTGCTTCCCAGGCTGGCAGGCCGGGACAGAGATCTGCCACGTGCGATGGGTATGCAATTCCTTCTTTCGCATCTAGTCCAAGATCGCCGATCTCGCTCAGGGTATTGGCTTCCAACTGTTTGGCATAGTCATCAGATACGTTCGAAGACCAAATCTCGAGCGCTGCGTGGATCTCGCCATCAGCCATTGCTTGGTACATGTTCATGTACCCCGCGGTTGTGTATTCGACCTCGTAGCCTGCTTCCTTAAGCATCTCACCGGCGATATGGGTCGTGATATGCTGTCCGGTCCACTCATTGATTGCCAGCTTGATCGGTTCGTCGGTTGCGCCAAGTTCGGCGGCGTTCGCCACGCCGGCGGCGGTCGAAAGGACGATACCTAGTGTCGTCGCGCGCATTGTTTTCTCCCTGTCGTGATGTTTTTGATTAATTGATTGTGGCGACGAACACCTTTTGGGTTTATGTATTTTCGACTGATTTTTAACATGAGTCGTCGTATGAAGCTGCTCTCCGACACAATGCTGAATGTGATTGTGGTCACGACTCCGCATTTTAACATGTCGGCGACCGCCGGTTTTCTAGACCCGTTTCGCGCCGCGAATTATTTGGAGGCAAAGGCGTTGGTCCGGTGGTCGATCCTGTCCGAACAGGGCGGTGCCTGTACCGCCAGTAACGGGATGACGATCAATACGCAGAAGTTATCGGAGGCGAGAGAAAGCCGGCCAGATATCGCGATTATATCGAGTAGTTGGACTCCGGAAGCCAACCGCAGCACGCAACTTCATACCATACTCTGGCGATGGGAACGCCAAGGTGCAACGCTGGGAGCCCTAGACACAGGTGCGTTCATTCTTGCCGAAGCCGGGCTTCTCGTGGGGCGGCGCGCCACGGTTCACTACGAACATATTGATGCGTTTGGCGAGATGTATCCCGACTGCGAGATATCGGAGGAACTTTTTGTATACGACGGCAATCGAGTCTCGTGCTGTGGAGGTAGCGCATCGGTAGATTTTGCTCTCAATCTGCTGCGCGGCACACATGGCGACGAGATCGCAAATGCGACCGCGCGATATATTTTTCATCAAAGTGTGCGGCCCGTGGGGACAAAGCAGCATGTCGGGGATCTTGAGCCGCTGGGCAATACCGCACCCTCGACAGTGAAGCGTGCCATTGCCTTGATGGAGACTCACCTCGAGACGCCTTTGTCTATCGAAAATATCAGCAAGCAACTTGGTGTCTCTCAACGTCAGCTAGAGCGGCTGTTTCGCGAGTATGTCCGTAAGACGCCATCTCTTTATTACAGAGACATCCGGCTGGATCGAGCGCGCGGACTTGTCACGCAGACGGAAATGCCGCTGTCGCAGGTGGCACTTGCGTCGGGCTTTGCCAGCCAGGTTCACTTCAGCCGGGCGTACCGTGAACGTTTCGGGCTGCCGCCGCGCACGGACCGAGTAGAGGGTCGTGTGCCGTTTGAATTCCGGGCTTGGCCGATGCACCGGCGCAGCGAATAGCAACACTGCTGCGCCACGGCGAATCGAGTTTTGTCTGTGTCGATCTGCGCACATTTCGATGCATTTTCTCGGGCGATGCTTCTACGCATATCACTTAACGCACGCCGTCCGCGCAGCGGACCTCGCTAGGGAGCACAAAGATGACGGAACTGCCTTCGAAAGCCGATTTCTCTCTCATCCGGCTGGGCTACTCGCAAGACTCCAGCCGGTCGATGTCGTTGCATGCTGATTGCTATACCAAGCCAGCCTGGTACGAAGCAGATTTGCAGGCGATAATCGCCAAGACCTGGCAGTGGGTTTGCCATGTCGAGAAGCTACGCGAGCCGGGATCCTATGTGACGGTGACCATAGCGGAGCGGCCTATTGCCGTGGTGCGCGACCGCGAGGGTGTCTTGCGCGCTTTCTACAATGTCTGCAAGCACCGGGCACATGAACTGCTGCGGGGCGAGGGCCAGACAAGCCGGATCATGTGTCCTTATCACGCTTGGGTCTACAAGTTGGACGGGCAACTGGTGCGCGCACCGGAGACTGATCACCTGGAGGGTTTCCAACCGAAAGAGATTTGCCTGGACACAGTGCAGGTGGAGGAGTTTTGTGGTTTTATCTTCGCTAATCTGGATCCGGAAGCAGCCTCGCTGCGGGAACAGTCGGGCAACCTGGAAACCGAAATCCGCCACTGGGCACCTGGTCTGGAGGACCTGACTTTCGGGCACCGGCTGACCTACGACATCAAGTCCAACTGGAAAAACGTGGTCGATAATTTTTTGGAGTGTTATCACTGCCCCACGGCCCACAAAGATTTCTGCGACCTGGTGGACATGGACACCTACAAGGTCACCACGCATGGTATCTATTCCAGCCACATGGCGGATGCAGGCCAAGGGGCGAATTCGGCCTATGATGTGTCAAATGCCACGGTCCGAACTCACGCCGTCTGGTGGCTTTGGCCGACGACCTGCCTGATGCGATATCCGGGTAGGTCGAGCATGATCATTCTAAACATCATTCCCGCCGGGCCGGACCGGACGCTGGAAACCTACGACTTCTTTCTGGAAACGCCAGAGCCGGATCCGATGGAGTTGGATGCGATCCGCTACCTCGACGAGGTGTTGCAAGTCGAGGACATCAGTCTTGTGGAAAGTGTGCAGAGGGGGATGAGCACCCCTGCCTTCACGCAGGGGCGTATCGTCAACGATCCGACGGGTTCAGGCAAGTCTGAGCATGCTGTTCACCATTTTCACGGCCTTATGCTGGATGGTTATGAAAAGGCATTCGGAGGATGATGCGCAAAATGAGCCGACCCAATATCGTCATCGTCATGGCGGATCAGTTGGCGCCACAGTTCACAGGCGCCTATGGTCACAAGGTGGCGAAAACCCCGCATATGGACGCGCTGGCAGCACGGGGCATGAGGTTTGACGCAGCCTACTGCAACTCTCCGCTCTGCGCACCGTCGCGATTTTCCTTTATGTCAGGGCAGCTTATCAGCCGGATTGCCGCATATGATAACGGGTCCGAGTTTCGCGCCTCGGTGCCGACTTTCGCGCATTACTTGGGAAGCCTTGGCTATCGGACTTGTCTATCGGGCAAGATGCACTTTGTGGGCCCCGACCAGAAGCACGGGTTCCGCGACCGGATCACGACGGATATCTACCCGGCCGATTTTGCCTGGACACCGGATTGGGAAGCCGCCGACGAGCGCATCGATAAGTGGTACCATAACATGCAGACCGTGAAAGAAAGCGGGCTCGCACAGGCCACTTTCCAAATCGACTATGACGAGGAGGTCGGTTTTGCGGCGCGGCGGTGGCTCTATGACCGCGCGCGGGACAAGGCGACAGGTGAAGATCAGCCATTCCTGATGGTGGCGAGCTTCATTCATCCGCATGATCCCTATGTGGCGCGGCCAGAGTGGTGGAACCTTTATTTCGACGACGAGATCGACCTGCCGACGCCTTTTGCAAAGGAAGACCACGACCCCTTCTCGCAGAGGTTGATGGACGGGATCGAGGCATCGACCGTGATGCTGACTGAGGAAGAAACGCGCCGGGCGCGGAGGGCCTATCTGGCCAATGTAAGTTATTTCGACAGCAAATTGGGTGAGGTGGTGCGGACCCTGGAAGAGATCGGTTTGCTGGAAGATACCATCGTGATCGTCACTGCCGATCACGGCGACATGCAAGGCGAGCGCGGCCTATGGTACAAGATGAATTTCTTCGAGCATTCCTCAAGAGTTCCGCTTATCGCCGCCGGGCCGGGCGTGTCGACGGGGAGTGCGCAGAACGCTTGCTCGCTCGTGGACATGCTGCCGACGCTAATCGAGATGGCGGGCGGCGACGAAAGTATTCTGGGTGAGCCGGTGGATGGTCGCAGCCTAGTGCCGATGATGCAGGGGCAGGCAGATGAGATCGACGAGGCGATTGGAGAATACTGCGCCGAAATGACACCGGCGCCGGTCTTTATGATCCGGCGAGGGGATCTGAAATACATTCATTGCGACATCGACCCACCGCAACTGTATGACCTTGCGAAAGATCCTGGTGAACGGGTGAATCGCGCAAGCGACCCAGATTACCGCGAGCGCGCGGCGAACTTTGCCGAAGAGGTCGCGCGCCGATGGGATGGCGAGGCCCTTCGGCAAAACGTCATCGCCACCCAGCGCGCTCGCCGTGCGCTCCATCGCGCGATGGAAGTGGTGCCCCAGGAAGGCTGGGACTACGCGCCGCGCCGCGATGCGACGCAGGAGTATGTGCGCAACCACATGGATTGGACGGTGGCTGCAGCACGTTACCGGTTCCCGCCGTTTGAGGAAGATATGCAATGAGAGCGGGAAGGTTTTGCTCGGAAGATGCGGGCGTGTTCTGGATCGGCAACTATTGCGCGAGCCGAAATGAAGCCAACAACCGCGGCAAATCCCCAAAAGACATCGAAGGTTAGACAACAGCATGAGCAAGCCCGTCATCATCACATGCGCGCCAACGGGCGGCATCCACACGCCGACCATGTCGGAGTATCTGCCGGTCACGCCAAACGAAATTGCCGAAGCAAGCATCGAGGCCGTCGAGGCAGGGGCCAGTATTGTGCATTTGCACGCGCGGAATCCCGAAGACGGGCGGCCCGATGCACGCCCTGAGACTTTCATGCAGTTTCTCCCACGCATCAAGCAGTCGACGGGTGCCGTGATGAACATCTCGACCGGTGGTGGGTTGGGAATGACCCGAGAAGAGCGGCTTCGGGCAGCGGTTCATGCGAGTCCGGAAATGGCCAGTATGAACATGGGAAGCATGAATTTCGGCATCTTCCCGATGAAGGACAAGTATTCCGACTGGAAGCATGAGTGGGAACCCGAGTTCCTCGACATGACGCGGGATTTCATTTTTCGCAACACGTTTGCCGACATCGAATACGCGATGAAGGAACTGGGTGAGGGGCACGGCACGAAGTTCGAATTCGAGTGTTACGATGTAGGGCATCTTTATAATCTGGCCTGGGTCATCGACCAGGGATGGGTCAAGCCGCCCTTTTTCGTTCAGATGGTGTTCGGAATCTTGGGCGGGATCGGGGCGGATTTGGACAACCTGATGCACATGCACCGGATCTCCGAGCGCCTGTTTGGCGGCGACTACGAGTGGTCGGTTCTGGCGGCGGGGCGCCACCAAATGCCCTTCGCGACCCAGGCGGCTTTGCTGGGCGGCAACCTGCGGGTCGGGCTTGAAGACAGCCTCTATATAGGTCCGGGTCAGAAGGCCAAGTCGAGCGCCGAGCAGGTGCGCAAGATCAGCAGTATCGTGGAAAACCTAGGTCTCGGTGTCGCCACGCCAGACGAGGCACGCAAAAGACTTGGACTTAAAGGCGGCGACAAGGTCGCGTTCTGAAATATGGGAGGGAGTACATGCAGACAAGCATGCTGATAAATGGTGAGCTTGTGCAGGGGGACGGCGAGGCCTTGCCGGTTCTGGACCCGGCCACGGGCGAGACTGTGATAAGCATCAAAGAGGCGAGCGCCGAACAGGTCGAGGCCGCGACACGCGCATCGGAAGAGGCCTTCGAGACCTATCGATTGACACCTCCGGGCGAACGCGCAGCGTACCTTCTGGCCATCGCCGACCTTATCGAAACCAATATCGAGGAGTTGGCCGAGCTTGAGACACTGGACGTGGGCAAGCCTTGGCCCATGGCGCGGGACGAAGAAATGCCATTGGTCATCGACGTCTTTCGCTTCATGGCAGGGGCGGCGCGAACGCAGACAGGATCGGCTGCCGGCGAATACGTTCGGGATCACACATCAATGATCCGCAAGGATCCGATTGGGCCGGTGGCGTCGATAGCGCCTTGGAACTATCCGTTGATGATGGCCTCTTGGAAAATCGCAGCACCACTGGCCGCCGGTTGTTCGATGGTATTGAAGCCTTCGGAGATCACGCCGCTGGCGACATTGCGGCTGGCGGAGCTGATGCAGGATGTTCTGCCGAAAGGCGTATTCAATGTGATCCACGGGCGTGGACCGACCATTGGTGATCAACTCATCAACGATCCGCGCATGGAGGGCATTTCGATCACTGGTTCTCCAGCAACGGGCATGGCCGCGTTCAGAGCGGCGTCCAACCAGGTCCGGCACGTGCACCTTGAGCTTGGCGGCAAAGCACCTGTCATCGTGTTCGATGATGCCGATGTGGAGGCTTTGGCTGAGACCATTCGTTTCGGTAGCTTCTTCAATGCCGGTCAGGATTGTGCCCAACCTTGCCGGATCATGGTTCAAGACAGTGTATATGACGCGGTGGTCAAGGCGGTCACGGACCAGGTCGGTAAAATTCAAATTGGCGCGCCGCGTGGGGAAGGGACTGAAATGGGTCCCATCGTTTCGGCAGCGCAACTGGAGCGCGTGGCGGAGTTCGTTGATCGGGCCCGTGGCAGCGCCGAGGTTTGTGTCGGAGGTGCCGCCGGCGGCGGGGCAGGTTTCTTCTACCAGCCAACGGTGGTGGCCAACGTCGAAAACGATGCGGAAATCGCGTGTAACGAGGTATTTGGGCCCGTTGTAACACTATCGCGTTTCGCGGACGCGGAGGAGGCGCTGCGGGTTGCGAATGCAGGACGGTACGGGTTGGCCTCGTCCGTCTGGACGCGAGATGTGTCTACAGCCATGAAGCTTTCCTCGCAGTTGCGCTATGGCATGACGTGGGTGAACACGCATGGGATGCCCACGGCGGAGATGCCTTGGGCAGCGATGAAGGGATCCGGGACGGGCTGTGACATGAGCGTCTATGCGCTCGACGCGTACACCTCGATACGGCATGTGATGGTGGCACACTGATGGCGGGTACATCTCATGCTGCGGTCCTGGGAGCGGGCGTTATCGGCGCAAGCTGGGCCGCGCTGTTCTTGGCCTCCGGGCGCTCTGTCACGGTATACGATCCGGCGACCGACGTCGAAGAGATGGTGCAGGACTATATTGAAACCGCGTGGCCCGCAATGACCGAGCTTGGTCTTACCTCACGCGGTGTGCCTGACAATCTGAGTTTTGCCGCGTCGGCCGCGGACGCGGTTGCAGGGGCTGGTTTCGTTCAGGAAAACGTGCCGGAACGCCTGCAGGTAAAACATGTGATCTTTTCCGAGATCGAACCGGTTCTCGAGAAGGGCACGGTTGTCGCAAGCTCTGCCTCCGGGTTGACGCTAGGGCAGATGCAGGAGGGTTGGCGCGATCCGTCGCCCTTGGTGTTGGGACACCCGTTCAATCCTCCGCACCTTATTCCGTTGGTTGAGATTATGGGGAACGAGAGGACCGGCGACGGCGTTCTGGCCGCTGCGGACGCATTCTATTCGGACCTCGGAAAGACAACGATCCGGCTACACAAGGAAGTGCCCGGTCACGTGGCCAACAGGTTGCAGGCGGCAGTCTGGCGCGAGGCAATTCACCTGGCCGCCTCGGGGGTGGCCAGCGTTGGTGATATCGACAAAGCGATGTCGGCGGGACCGGGTCTCAGGTGGGCTGCGATGGGTCCGACCACACTGTTCGGACTTGGCGCCGGCGCGGGCGGGCTTGCCGCGTTCTGCGATCACTTTACGGACACGTTTCACGGCTGGTGGGAAGACCTGGGCAAACCTCAGCTCGATGATGACACCAGAAGAATACTGGTCGAAGGCCTGTCGGAGGCAACAAATGGCCAGTCTTTAAAGCAATTGGCCCGCGAACGGGACGCAATGATAGTCGCCATGCAGAAGGCGTTGCTTGGAACTCGGAAAGGCTAGGCAACGGACGGTTAGGACGGGGCACGAGTGGCGGCGCAGAACAGGGTTTTGACGCTTCTCATGCTGACACCTCTCGAGAGAAGGACCATTCAAATGACGCTTGAAGGAAAAGTGGCTCTGATTACGGGCGGGCGCGGCGGTATCGGTCGCGCGATTGTGGCCCGGTTCCTGCGAGAGGGCGCAAGGGTCTATGCTGCCGATCTGTCCGAGGAAGGATCTTTAAAGACGCATGACGACGATGGCAGCGTTTTCGTAAAGTTGGACGTAAGCCAGGAGGCCGATGCCGTTGCCGCAATGGAGCGGGTCGGCGAAGAGGCGGGACGCCTCGATATCCTTGTTAATGCGGCGGGAATCGAGATCGAAAAAACCATCGAGCATACCACGCTGGAGGAATGGAACCGGTCCTTTGCGGTGAACGCGACCGGCACGTTCCTCACATCGAAATACGCGCTGCCGCTGCTGCGAAAGTCGGCGGAAAGTGGCACGAGCGCCAGCATCATCAATTTCGGATCCTATGACGGGTTCATCGCCGACCCGGGGCTTGCGGCCTATTGCGCCACGAAGGGCGCGGTGCACGCGCTGACCCGCGCCATGGCCTGCGATCATGGACCGGAGGGAATTCGGGTCAACGCGATATGTCCCGGATACATAGACACGCCCATGTTGCAGAGCTTCTTTTCCGGGGACGGTTCTGGCGGGGGCGGCAAGACAATAGATCAGTTGCAGCAGGCGGTGCGTGATGTGCATCCGATCCGACGCTACGGCACGCCGGACGACATCGCGAACCTCGTGAACTGGCTGGCGTCCGACGAAGCACGCTATGCCAGCGGTCAGCTTTGGGTGCTGGACGGAGGGCTGTCCGCGCAGGTGCAGCAGATGAAACTGTGAGCAAACCGATGCGACTTGAGAACAAGACGGCGTTGGTCACCGGGGGGCGTCAGGGCATCGGCCTTGGCATTGTGCAGGCCTTTCTGTCGGAGGGGGCGAAGGTCACGACCTGCGGACGCGGGCCACGGCCCGACAGCCTGCCGGACGCTTGTGATTGGGTTCAGTCGGATGTCTCCGATACCGAGCAGGTGGCGAAACTGGCAGACGCGTTCCCGACGTTGGACATCCTTGTGAACAACGCGGGAGTGCAGGTTGAAAAGACCGTCGTCGACAGCACGGACGCGGACTGGGACCTGGTGATCGGTGCCAATTGCCGGGGGGTGTTCAACCTTTGCCGTACCTTCATCCCGCGCATGTCCGAAGGCGGGTCAATCATCAATATCGGCTCGATTTCCGGCCATGTCGCCGACCCGTCGATGGCGTTGTACAATGCATCCAAGGCGTTTGTGCACGGATTGACCCGCTCGATTGCGGTGGATCACGGTCCAAAGGTCAGATGCAACGCGATCTGCCCGGGCTGGATAGAGACCGGCATGCTGGATGCCGGTTTCGAACTATCGAAGGATCCGGATGCTGCACGGCGCGACGCGCTGTCCCGCCACGCGGCACGTCGTTTCGGAAAGCCTTCTGACATAGCTGCGATGGCGGTATGGCTTGCTTCGGATGACGCCGGGTACGCCACCGGCCAGATGTTCACGATTGACGGGGGCATGACAGCCGCATCGCCAGTAAATCCAGGTTTGTATTAGTGGCGACACGTTATGCCTCGTCGCCAAAATTCAAGGCGGAGTACTATGCAAAAGCGCCGGGCCAAGGCTACCAGCATTAACATAAGATAAATTATGCGCCTTTCCTATGTACTCTGGGCACATTCTAAACTGGGTTGCGACAAATCCCCTATCTTGCTGAAAAGCAAGGAGAACGGACATGGCCCACACAGAGCTGGATTTGCGTGAAAGACGCGCGATTGAAGACATGCTGAATTCAAAAGTGCCTGTGAACAAGATCGCGACCGAGCTCGGCAGGCACCGCTCGACCATCTATCGCGAGATCCAACGGAACGGATTTCAAGACGACGAGTTGCCGGAGTTGAACGGCTACTACGGCATCGTCGCGCAGCGTGAAGCCTCCAAGCGCCGCGCTCGAAGACGCAAACTGGTTCGCCTTGAAGACTTGCGCGCGCATGTCGTCACTCAATTGAAGATCGGCTGGACACCGGAACAGATTGCGGGTCGCCTTGGCTTTGATGACCAGCCTGTGCGTGTCAGCCACGAGACGATCTATGCCTACGTCTACAGCGCCGAAGGCCAATCAGAACAACTCGCCCGCCATCTGCCCAGTCGAAGAAAAAAACGGCAGCCACGTTATGCCAAACGCCCCAGAGGACAAGTTTTTCCGCCGGATCGGTCAATCCATGAACGACCCGACTACGTGAAGGCGCGCGAGACTTTTGGCGAATGGGAAGGCGATTTGATGATCTTTGAGCGCTCGCAGGGCACGATGAATGTCGCCTCACTGGTTGAACGCAAAACCCGGTTTGCCGTCCTGTTCCGCAACAACGACCGCAGCTCGACCCACTTCATAAACAAGCTGATGGATGTGATGGAACCCCTGCCCCAGCCCGCCCTCAAGTCGATCACCTTCGACCGGGGCTTTGAATTCCGGGCCTGGCGCAGGCTGAGGTCGGGCATCGGCACGGAGAGTTGGTTCTGCGATCCGCAAGCGCCCTGGCAGAAAGGCTCCGTCGAGAACCTGAACAAACGTGCGCGCAGATATCTGCCACGAGACACCCAGCTCGCGGCGCTCTCAAATCGCAATATGAAGGCGATTCGTGACCGCCTGAACAGCACACCCAGAAAGTGCCTCGGCTGGCGAACCCCAACCGAAGCCTTCAGGGAAGAGATGATGAAACTGAGATAGCGGAAACCGTCGCAACGACCCTTGAGCCATCACCATTGAATTCACACCCCGAAATGATCGCCCTTCCGTCTCCCGTTGGGCGATCCTGTAGCGACACCGGCATCGCCTTTTCTAAGGGCGCCTTGTGAGAACAAAAATCAACGCGAAATCACGTAAGGCTTTGATAATTATGTAATATACTGGGTTTCTCTCAGAACTTTACAACTCTTTAAGATTTCGAGCCCAAATGCTTCTCATAACAATTATGGAGACGCATATGGCCTGCCACTTTACTCAATTTTCAAGCAGCCTGGTACTGAATTCGGAAGCTGAGGCTTCGTACGCTTTAACTCTTCTGGACGCGCTACGCGATGACGAAACAACGTGCACGGGTATGCACAGTTTCGATGTTTCTGTGCTCGAGGCAGAGGACGCATCGAATGTTCTGTGGTTGCGCGACGCCTATGGCGATGCGGATATCGAGGCGGTGATCGCGTTCGTGCGGCGACTTGCCGAAGAGCTCGGGTGCACCGGATACTGGGGATTTCCCTACAGCGAAAGCTGCAGCAAACCACGTCTCAATGAATTTGGTGGAGGGGCATTCCTTCTCAATCTGGGAACCGGGAAACTTGAAGACCGGGTCACGACGGCGGATTGGTTTGAAACGACTTTGCAAGATATCGTTTCAAAGTTGCGGTAGCACGCTGCCTTATCGATGAAAGTGCCTTCGCTCGAGCGTACATGATGGCCGAACGCAACCTAATTCTGGCTTGTTCGCACCGCGCTCCGTGCGAGCGCTGCGATCAAATCCGTTCGAGCATCATCTCCTCGACCTCTCGCAGGCTCAGATTGAAACGGACGTACAGCCAGACCGCGTGAGCAAGGATATCGGGCGGGTAGCGGTGGCGTTTGTGGCTGATCGAGGGTTGGGTCATGCACTTCGAATACGCTAATGTCGGCACACCGCAACCGACGCCGAGTTTACGTGACAACACCGTTGAGATATATGTAGAGGTGATCGCTGGCCGTGGTGCATCCCGAAATGCGCAGCTCGGCCATCGCAAGTTCCGTTGAGACGTTCACCATTTCGGGCGTAAGGCCCGACCACATGGGAAAAGGGGTTCGAGCCAGCCGAAAAACTCCTTGTCCTGCACCGATCCGACGACCCGTATCAGGGACTGGTAAATGCGGTGATGGGTACTCACGAGCCCGGGCAGAACCATGTGACCCGTCAGATCCGCAGTTTCATCCGCGGCAGACGGAGGGTCTTCGTTGAGGCCTACGGCCACGATGCGCCCATCCTCGATGTAGACACCGCCACCCGCGATCTCGCGCCGCTCCGCATCCATCGTGACCACGCAGTCGGCGTTTTTCAGCAACATGGAGGTCATTCCTGCAACCCGGTTCTATTTTGGCCCGGCTTCGACGATCTTGCAGAGCAATTCGAACATGATGGATGCGCCCAGGAAGGCCGTGTTGCCCGACGGGTCGAAAGGCGGCGATACTTCGACAACGTCAGCACCGACGATGCGCACTTCTTGCAAATGCTGAACCACCTGGATTGCCTGATAGCTGTTGGGCCCTCCGATTTCCGGGGTGCCCGTACCGGGGGCGAAAGCCGGATCGACGAAATCGATATCGTATGAGACGTAGGTGTCCCCGTCCCCCGCGATGTCGCAAGCCTCGCGCATGACATCAGTTACACCACGATCATGAAATTCTTCGATAGGAATTACACGGACGCCAGCTGTCTTGGCAAAATCGCGATCTTCATTGTCATAGGTGGTGCCGCGGATGCCGATCATACAAACTCGGGCCGGGTCCAGCAGCCCCTCCTCGACGGCCCGGCGGAAAGGGGTGCCATGAGTGTATTTCGTGCCGCCGAAATAGCCGTTGAAGAGGTCAGTGTGGCTGTCGAAATGGATCATGCCCACCGGTGACTTTTCCGCGACTGCCCGCAGGATCGGAAGCGAGGACAGGTGATCGCCCCCCGCCGTCAGCGGCACGACGCCGGCGGCGATAACCTTTCGGTAGAAACCTGTGATCCGCTCCATGGTGTCCAGGATGTCGGTGGGGTTGGGCGGCACATCGCCCAGATCGGCGCAGCGGGCCATTTCAAAGGGGCGAACACCCGTGATCCCGTTTTGCGCGCGGATCATCGTGGATAGGTCGCGCAGCTGGCGCGGCCCGTGCCGAGGGCCGGGGCGGTTAGTGGTGCCGCTGTCCCAGGGCACTCCGATCAGGCCAATCTGCACATCCCTGAGCTTGGCGTCATCGACTCCCACATGCGGCAAGCGCATGAAGGTGGGAATACCTGCGAAGCGCGGTAGGTCGAAACCCGAAACGGGTTGGTAGTCCAGATCGCTCATGACGGTCCCCTTCAGTCTTTCTTAGCGGAGTGGCGTTCAGGGCGTATCCTTACCGCCCTGCTCGCGCATAAGGCGCATGATCTCTTTTTCAAGGTCTGAGTATCCGTCGAGGTCAAGAACCTCTTCCTTACTTTTATAGCGCTGGCCCTTTTTGAATTCTGGCGTGATGATCTTGTGCACGCGGCCCGGGTGGCTCGACATGAATACGATCTTGTCACCGAGGAAGATGGCCTCTTCGATGTCATGGGTCACCATGACGGTGGTGGTGTTGGCCGCCTCGGCGATGCCGACGAGCAATTCCTGCATGTGCCAGCGAGTTTCGGCGTCCAGTGCGCCGAAGGGTTCGTCCATCAGCAACAGCGCCGGATCGTTGGCGAGGGTGCGCGCGATGGCGACGCGCTGTTTCATGCCACCCGAAAGTTGCGACGGGTAAGCATCCTCGAACCCGCCAAGATGCACAAGATCAATGAATTTTTGTGCTCGTGCCTTGCGCTCCTCGACCGGAACGCTGTTGATGCGCATTCCGTATTCCACGTTGCCGCGCACGCTCAGCCAATCGAAGGAGGTATAGGCTTGAAACACCATCCCGCGTTCGCGGTCCGGACCAAATATTTCCGTGCCGTCCAGCTTCAAAACGCCTGTGGAGGGCCGCTCCAGTCCGGCGATCATCCGCAGAACCGTAGACTTGCCGCAGCCCGAAGGGCCGAGGATGATGCAAATCTCGTTCTGCTCCACCGTGAAGGATGCCTCTTCGATCGCCAGGATCTCGCGCCCGCCGCCTAGGGGAAAGCGCTTGGAAATGCCCTCGATACGCAGCTTGGCAGCAGGGCCGCTTTCGGCGGTGCCGGCCGATTTCAATTTCAGATCGGCCACGTCAATGCCCCCTGTGATAGAGATATGGGAAAAGCCAGCGATGCAGCTTGCGGAACAAGATGTCGAAGCTGAGCCCCAGCACGCCGATTACCACGATGCCCGCCATGATCTCATCGGTGTGCAGGAACCGGCGGGCGCGCATCATCATCGCGCCGATACCGGTGGTGGAGGCCACGATCTCGGCGATGACCAGGTAGGTCCATGTCACGGCTAGCATCTGGCGCATGGCGATCAGGATATTGGGCATGACCGCCGGGAAGATGATCGTGCGCACGATGGTCAAGCGATTGCCGCCCAGTGTCAGACCGGTTTCGACAAGTTCGGCCCGCACCTGCCGCGTGTGATCCATGATCAGCGTGATCAGGAAGAAGACCACCCCGATCACTAGAAGCGCGATCTTGGGGGTCTCTCCGGTGCCGAACCACATCAACAGGATCGGAATGAAAGACGGCGCGGGCAGATAGCGCCAAGCCGAGACGAACGGGTTGAACACCGCTTCGATGGAAGGAAACGCACCCATCGCAACCCCCAGCGGAACAGCAACGGCGCAGGCGATGCCGAAGCTGAAAACCACGCGCCAGACGCTGATCAGGATGTCGGAAAGAAGATCGCGGTTGATCAACATATCCACCAGCGTCGTCAGCACCGTGTGGGGGGCGGGCACCAGAAGATCGTTCACCAATCCGGCCAAAGACACCCCCTCCCAGATCGCGAAGAACAGGGTCCAAATGAAGATGGCCGAGATCAGGGACTGGCTCTGAGAAACCGGTTCGCGCAATGCCAGCCAGCGCTTGCGCGGAGCGGCCTGTGAGGTGCGGGGCATGAGATAAGCCTGTGCTGTCTGGTGTGGGTCCTGTCGGAGGCCGGCGCGTGACCGCCCCCCGATTGAGATGTTGAGAGCGTTACTCGTTTGCCTCGATGGACTGGCGATAACCCGCCTCGACCAGATCGCCCATGAGCGAACAGTCGACGCCTTTGGATGCGTCCTGCACCTCCGACATCAGCCCGATCCGCACCCAGTACTCGTTGATCGTGGTAATCACATCCTCGATCGAGCCATTCCCGATGTTAAAGGGCGGCTCTCCGTCCAGAACGCCGCAAAGTTGCGCGGATTCGTCGAAGTCGTACATGTAAATCCCGCCTTCGAGATACTTGCCGTTTGTACCGATCACCGATTCTACATCGGCCAGCGGCCAACGCAGGAAATCCGACATAATCTGGTTGCCTTCTTCGGTGTTTTCGTTCCACCAACCAACGGCGTCGAAGCGCGCTTTCAGCATGTCGAGCGCAACCTGGCGGCGGTTTTTGATGAAATCACCGTTCATGTAGATCACGTCGGTGAAGATGCCCGTTTCCAGCATCCAGTCCTCGCCGGTGTCGACTGCCGAGCTGGAGCCGGGCAAATTTTCCATGACTCTGGTGATCCACGGTTCGTAGAGATAGGCCGCCGCCAGATCGCCTGACAGCATGGGGCCTACCGCCTCGTCTGCCAGAAGATTGACCCATTCGACCGAGTCGAATGGCACATCAGCGTTGTCGAGCCACACACCCATCTGCAACTGGCCGATATAGGCTTGCGGCGCACCGATGCTTTTACCTTGAATATTCTCGACCGTCAAACCTGGAGCCAGGATGATGTGATCGACACCGTAGGACGGGTTCGCGAAGCCCACGTTCACTACACCTGTGCCGCGCTCGATTGCCAGCGGTGTATAATCGCCAGTGCATTCGTAGATGTCTATCTGGCCCGCCGCCAGCGCCGCATGTCCGCCCAGCGGGTCGTCGAAGATGACCGAATTGATCTCGTACCCTTCGGCCAGCCCCTTTTGCTTGGCCAGTTCCAGCATAGCATAGCCCGGCCAAGACACGCACAGGCCGACATTTACTTGTTCCGCTACCGCTCCCCCGGCTGTGGCAGCCGCCACGGCCATCCCTGCGACCCAAGTCGCCTTCATTCGTCCAAGCATTCCGATCTCCCAGTCTATCGTTTAATTTTTAGTTGACTAAGAATTTATAGTAACTAAAAATAATTTCTGTCCAGAGTTTTTTTAACGCCTGCCGCGCCGGGTTCCTGAAACAGAACCAACAGCGTCAGAATCGAGGGAGGCGCAGCGCGCGTGGGACTGAGGAAGCAGCAGAAATTGGATCGTTCGATGCGCATTCTTGAAAGCGCGCGAACACGTTTTCAGAACGAAGGCTACGACGCGGTCACCATTGAAAGCATTGCCACCGATGCCGGCGTGTCCGCCGTGACCGTCTACAATTATTACGGAACCAAGGCGAACCTGCTTCTGGAACTCGTCCGCGAAAGCGACGTGCGCCTGATCGACCAACTGCGTGGCCTCACCGGCGATTTGCCGAACAGTATGGTCGACGCTGTGGCGCGGTTCGGCTCGATCATGCGCCATCACGCGATGAATTATCTGGCCAAGCCGACCTGGCGCGAGGTCGTGGCGGCCAGCATCCTGCAGGGCGGAAAGCAGTTCGGCGTCACCTATCGGAGTCTCGACAATGCGCTGACCGACATCATGACCGAACTGGTGGAAGCCTATCAGGCGCGCGGCACGCTCAACCGTGACCTCGACGCGCGCGCCTTTGCCGAGATGTTGTTCGAGATGCAGAACATCCGGTTTTTCCTCTTCGTCTCGGATGACAACCAGGATGAAGAAGGCGCCGACCGGCAGTTTCGCCGCGATCTGTCGGTCATATTTGCCGAGAAAACACCCCGCAAGGCGAAGGAAAATACTGCATGACCCAACACGGATACGAAACTGGCCGCCTGGATCTGCCTTTCGTCGGCATTTCCACCTTTGGCAAGAACCCCTATGTGCAGGATTGGGATGCCATCGACGCCGATGTGGCCATTCTGGGCGCGCCCTTTGATTTCGGCACGCAATGGCGCGCGGGTGCGCGATTTGGACCGCGCGGTATCCGCGAGGCCTCGACCCTGTTCTCCTTCGGTCATGGCGGCGCCTATGACCACGAGGATGACGTGACCTATCTGCCCGCGGACAAGGTGCGCGTCGTCGATATCGGAGACGCGGATATCGTGCATACCGACACCGAGACAAGCCATGCCAATATCGAACTCGGCGTGCGCAAGATCCTGGCCGCCCGCGCGCTACCCGTCACGTTGGGGGGCGATCATTCGATTAACATCCCCTGCATCAACGCCTTTGACGATCAGGAGCCGATTCACGTGGTGCAGATCGATGCGCATCTGGATTTTGTGGACGAACGGCACGGCGTCCGCTTCGGCCATGGCAACCCGATGCGCCGCGCGGCGGAAAAGGATTATGTGACCGGGCTGACTCAGCTTGGTATCCGCAATGTTTCGTCCACCGCGAAGGACGGCTATGACGTGGCGCGGGAGATGGGATCAGATATACTGTCGGTCCGCCAAGTCCGCGCGGCAGGCGTGTCCGCGGTGCTAGAGCGCATTCCCCAGGGCGCGCGTTATTACGTGACACTGGACATAGACGGGTTCGATCCCTCCATCGCGCCGGGTACCGGCACGCCCAGCCATGGCGGGTTTCTCTACTACGAGGTCCTCGAACTTCTGGACGGGCTGACCAAGCGGGGTGACATCGTAGGCATGGACCTGGTCGAGGTGGCGCCGGATTACGACCACACCGGCACCACCGCGATCCTCGCCGCGCAGGTGCTGATGAACACGATCGGCCGGATCATGCACAACCGAAAGGCTGGATAATGGGGAAGGTTTCTTATGATTTCTCGGGCAAATCCGTTCTGATTACCGGGGCCAGCCGGGGCATCGGGCTGGGCGTGGCGCGCGGCTTTGCCCGGGCGGGCGCCGATCTGAAAATCCTTGCCGATGACGCGGGGGTGTTCGAGGCGGCGGACAGACTTTCTTCAGAGACCGGGAATGCCGTCACCCCTATCCGTTGCGACATCACCGACACGGCCCAGATCGACGCGGCCCTAGACGGGATCGCGTCGCTCGACGTGCTGATCAACAATGCCGGGCTGGAGCGCACCACCCCACTGGAAGATCCCAATCAAGTGGTCGAAGACACCTTCCGCCGCATCATCGACATCAACGTGATGGGCACCTATCTGATGACCCGCCGCGCGCTACGCCGGATGGACAAGGGTGGGCGCATTATCCTGACTGCCTCGATCTGGGCCCGCACGGCGGTGGCGGAATTTTCGGCCTATTGCGCTTCGAAACACGCCAATCTGGGCTTCATGCGCTCCATTGCGCATGAACTGGGCCCGCGCGGCATCAACGTGAATGCCGTCTGCCCCGGCTGGGTCAAGACCGAGGCCGCCGTGCTGACGCTGGAGCGCATGGTCCAAAGCAGCGGCCGTTCCGAGCAGGAAGTGATGCAGGAAATCATCGACGGCCAGGTGCTTGACGGGTTGCTGGAGCCGGATGACATGGCGGCGATCTATCTTTTCCTCGCCTCGGACGGCGCGCGCGACATCACCGGGCAGGCCTATCATCTCGACCGGGGCGAGGTGATGGCATGAACTGGCTGGACCGGCAAACCGTGGTCATCACCGGCGCCGGGCGTGGCATCGGCGCAGCTTGCGCCCAGGCGTTCGGCGCGGCCGGAGCCGAGGTGATGTGCGCCGATCTGAACGATCCCGCGGACACCGTGCGCGCTATCCAGGATGCGGGAGGTCAGGCCAAGGCCGTCCAGTGCGACGTCTCGGACGAAGGCTCCGTACTGTCCCTGTTCGAAGAGGCCGCGAAAGCCGGGCCGCTGAATGCCGCGGTCAACTGCGCGGGCATCATCGACGAGCGCCCGCTGCTGAAAACCTCCGCCGCCGATTTCGACCGCATGATTGCCGTGAACCTGCGCGGGTCGTTCCTCGTGGGGCGCGAGGCCTTGCGCGCGATGCAGGGGCGGAAAGGCCGGCTGATCATGGTGGCATCGGACCTTGCCTATTACGGTCGCGAGACCTTCTCGCCCTATGTCGCGTCCAAGCACGGCGTGCTCGGCCTTGTCCGCTCCTGGGCTAAGGAGTTTGCGCCCGAGGTTCTCGTAAACGCGCTCTGCCCCGGTCCCATCGACACCGCGATGCTCGCGGCTGAGCACATGTCGCCGGAATGGCGCGAGAAAGAGCTGTCGATTCCGCTGGCCCGGTTCGGTCAACCCGAGGAAATCGCCCAGATGGCCCTGTTCCTGGCGGGGCCCAACGCAAATTACATCACCGGCCAGGGGATCGGTGTGAACGGTGGGAGTATAATGCCATGATCGCTAATCCAGTACCCTGGCCCAACGGCGCCAAGTGCGCGGCGTGCGTCACCTTCGACATGGATGCCGACAGCCTTGTACATATCAGCCATCCCAAGGATAGCCATCGAAAGGCGGCCACAACCTCGATGCTGCAATACGGCCCCGAAGTGGCCATTCCGCGGATCGTCGAGACATACAAGCGGCTGGGCATTCGCCAGTCCTTCTTCATCCCTGCGTGGTGCGTTGAGCGGTATCCGCAGGCCGTCGAGACCATCTTGGAGGGCGGAAACGAGATCGGCCATCACGGCTATATTCACGAGCATCCCAATGAATTGACGCCCGATGAGGAAGCCCATTGGCTGGACGTGGGGATAGACATTCTCAAATGCGCTACCGGTCAGGCGCCGCGCGGCTGGCGGGCGCCGCTCTACAACATGTCGGACGTGTCTTGCACCCTGTTGGCCGAGCGCGGATTTTCTTATGACGCCTCGCTGATGGGGGACGATCAGCCCTATATGCTGGACACGCCCAAGGGCAGCCTGGTGGAACTGCCGACGCATTGGGGGCTGGATGACTGGCCGCAGTTCGTGCAGTCCGAAGACTTGGGATACATGGGCAATATCATGGCCCCAACCATAGGGTTCGAACCCTACATTCAGGAATTCAACGCGATCCGGAAATATGGCGGGCTGTGGGTGGCAGTTGTGCATCCCTTTGCCACTGGACGATTGGCCCGGTGGGATGTGGTAGCGGGCTTTCTCGAAAAGGAGGTTGATGCAGGAGACGTCTGGTTCGCCCCGATGGAAGAGATCGCCGCCCATTTGCGTAAAGTCACCGAGTCCGGTGAATATGTCCCGCGCCGCGTCGTTATGCCTTCTTACGCAGGCCCGGTTTACGACGTGGCCGTAGCCAAACACGCCCCCTAGTGTAAAGATTGCTAAGAAATTCAAACTCATTATTCGGCGCTTATTTCGGCGCATGTTACAGTGTGCCGAAGAGATCAAGCGAAGTCGAAAAACCATTAGACTGGGTCTCGACGGCGGACTGGTCTGAGACGACTTTTCAAGAGATCAATTTCCGGCAGAGATCACCTTAGAGTGATCTCGTTCACCGCAGGTTTGCATGACGCGAAACCATGTCTTCGCCAAATCTAGGAAAGCACGTGAAATGTCCTTTGATCCCTCGATACCCGAAAGTACCGAGGTTTGTTCAACCGGTTCTTCAAAATGACTGTTTTTGAACGCGGACCAAACGTTCTCTGCGCAGGTGACAAGGAGGTCGGGAGCAGTGCTCAAGCCCGACCGCCCTACCCCAATTGCAGACATCGCACCGTGCCGAGACCAATATCCGGATTGGGAAACAACTCCGATTAATAAATCAGTCCTGGTTCCTGGTGGTCTGTTGCTCGTCCTTATGTCCGAGTTTACTCTCTTTGGCGGGCGTGGACACCGAAAATAAAGGCGCTGCCAGCTCGTGAGCGACAACGGAAGTACAGACGAATAGCAGGACCGATCCTTATTTGATTTGCTGCCCTATCCCCCGGTGATGCAATCCTGCGGTTCACTCTGTCTCTGGAGCATTGGGATTCCACTCGGGGATAGGTGGCGCGGAGGCCGGCCAACTTTGGAAGCTCTCTTGGCTTTCTGCATCCGGACGCCCTCGTTGGGCCAAGCGCCAGAGAACGAAAGCAGCAAAGAAGCTTGCTTCCGCCAAGAAGAATGCCCAAAGCCCCGACGTACCGGCAAACTCAAGAGCCGCAGTCGCCACCGCAGGACCAATTGTTGCTCCGCTCGCCCACATAATCAGAACCGTGGATGAAACCATCACGTGATCAGCCGGGTCCGTGTGGTCATTGGTGTGAGCGGTTGAGATCGTGTAAAGCGACTCCGCGAGCCCACCCCAAATTGCGAACAGTACGAGAAGTGCCCAAAAACCTTCACCGCTGAGTGCTGCGCCGCCACCCGCAATCACAATCGACACCGCCGAGATGCCAAGCCCTGCGCCAAGAATGACTTTACGTCGATCCATGCTGTCGCTGAGCCAGCCCAGTGGCCATTGTATAACCATGTTACCGCCCTGAAGGGCTGCAATCAGAAGAGCGATGTCGCCCGGCTCCAGTCCGACCTCGGTGCCATACATCGGGCCAACGCCCATCATCGTCATGCCAAGCCCGCCCGACACGAATGCCCCTACAAGGCCGACGGGAGAAATCCGGTAAACCGCAATCGGGCGGACCGCTATGCGCTCGGGCGGCGCTGGCTGCTGCAATCGCGTAAGCCCAACCGGGATCACGGCCGCTGCATAAAGACCCGCAAGCAACATCAGCGCCGCCGTTCCGTCGATATCCACCACCCGCATAAGAAGTGCGCCGCCGGCGAGTCCAAGCGTGTAGCTTATGTAAAACAGCGCCATGACCCGCCCGCGCCAATTCGTGATGGTCACGGCGTTCAGCCAGCTTTGAGCCACCATGAACATTCCTGTCGTGCAGAATCCGCCCAATACCCGCAGTCCGCCCCAGGAATACAAGCCTACGTCGAGGGCCAGAAGAAGCGCCGAAATCGTGCCGATGGCCGCCAGCGATGTGAATGCACGCACGTGACCGCTACGACGCACCATATGCCCCGACAGAAGGCATCCAAGCAACATGCCCGCAGCATACGCCGTCACCACGAGCCCAACGTTGCGCTGCCCGAGCCCCGCCTGATCGAGGCGTACCGGCACGTAAGTTGCCATCAGTCCGTTGCCAAGCGCAATTAACGCCATTCCGGCGACGAGCCCTCCAACCTGAATATAAGGCCTCGGCCACGCTCTCTTGGCTTCGGAAACGTCGCGCGTTTTACTCATCTCGCTCCTGATTTGACTGCAAGTTGGGCCAGTTCTACATAGACGCGGCCTCCGCCATCGCCCGATCTATTGAGTAGATCAAGTACTTTTGCCGCAACCGAACTCCGTAGCCGCACGTCTATCTAATTCGGGTTTGTTCGCACCACGTTTCTCGCCAGCGCCGCGACAAGGTCCGTTTGTGTAACGATGCCGATGATCTTGTCTCTTTCGAGAACCGGAACCGCATCCGTATCTCCGTCGGCCATCATCGGCAACAACGCCCCGATCGGCGTATGTGCCATCGCGCGCGGACCGGCAACACTCATGATGTCCCCGGCCTTCGTCGGATTTTCGCGATTTCCATCCAGCAGGCGCCGCAAGGCCGCAGCGTATCCGCGGTCAAGGCGCAAGGCATCCTGTCTTGCCTGGCTGATCAGGTGGATCTGGAAAATGACCCCCAGGAATCTCTCACCCTCCCCGGCGACGGGAAGGGATGTGAAACGGTGCTGCCGGAAAAGGTCCGCGACCTCGCTCAGGGACGTTTCGGGACGGATCGTGACAAGGTCGCGGGACATGATGTCCTGTGCCGTCACCGGAACGGCGTGATGTGCCGCGGCCTGCATCTCCGCTGCCCCGATCAGGCGCGCCAGGTCCTCGACCCCAAGGTTGAAGGACTGGCTGTAGCGCTCTAGGATGTTTGTCAGTTCTTCCTCGGACAGCCCTAGCCGTTCGGTCGGATTCCGGTCGCCAGTCCCGTGCTGGCTTGGGTCATCGAACTGCCGAAACGGGTAGTGCCGCCCCGTCAATCGCGCATAGATCGTCGCAAGAACCACAAGCGCCACGGTACCCACGCCAATCGGCGCAATCGCGAACCAGAACCCCAGATGCGCGATGGCATCGGGCGACAGGGCCGCCGTCATGGCCACCGCACCCGCCGGCGGGTGGACGGCGCGACACAGCATCGTCGCGGTTACGGCCAGTCCCACGGCAAGGCCGACCCTCAAGGCGGGATCGTCGACCCATAGGCAAACGGCGACTCCGACCAGTGCTGCTATCGTATTGCCGACAATCGCGGACCAGGGTTGCGCGAGCGGGCTGTTCGGAACCGCGAACAACAGAACGGACGTGGCGCCGAAGGGTGCGACAAGGTACAGCCCCAGTTCCAGGTCGACAGTCGGCGACAGCACGAAGAGACCGGTCAGCCCGAGCCCGATCAGGGCGCCAAGCCCTGCCCGAAAGGCCTCGACGCCGGAAACGCGTGCGACGGCTGGACCAAGTGATTTCAGAATGTGCACGTATGCGTCTCCAGGCAGGATGCGCACAAACTTTCATCACAGTGCCGCAGATTCAACACGGCAGTTGATCGAACCGTCAATCCGGCCGTCCCATCATCGGAATGCACGAAGCTGCTTGAGGATCGGGTCGATCACGTCAAAGTCGCGCTCCTCGCGGATCAGCACCCAGGCGGGAAGGTCGAAAACCGGCGCGCGCGCCACCGTTTGCAAGTTGCCTTTCCGGAGGTGTCGCTCGACCAGCCTCTCCGGGAAATAGCCGCAGCCACGGCGCACCAGCAGATGCTGCAACCCCAGCCAGCCGATATTGACGGACAGAACCGGGCTGGGAAAACCCGGGAACCCCGCACTAAACTGATCCGAGAATTCCGGCCCCCAATCGACGTGGATATACGCGTCGGGTGTCATCGCGCCCTCGGGGTCGGAGGTCACCATGACAAGGCGTTCGGTGAATAGCGGCAGCAGTTCCAGGTTTGGCCGCCGTTGCGGTGTATACATTGCCGCGATATCCAAACGACCATCGACGATCCCCTGCATCAGTTCCGGCTCGAATCCGATCTCCGCGCGAAAGGACAGATCGGGCCGGGCGACACTGATGTCCGCAATCCATGGGGTCAGGAACGACTCCCATAGACCGATGCGCGCGCCGATATTGATACGTGCGGAAAACCTCCGGGGCAGGCCGATCTCGCGCTGCGCCTGCTCCAGCGCGCGCACCATCTGCCCTGCGTGGACCAGGAACCGCTCGCCGTCATGCGTCAGAACCGCGCCGGCCTTGCTGCGGGTGAAAAGCCGTCGGCCCAGCAACTGCTCCAGCGCGTGGATCCGGGCACTGACCGTCGATTGCGTGATGTGCAGCAGGTCGGCGGCGGCAACAAAGCTGCCGCTGTCCGAAACCGCAAGGAACGTGCGTGCATGTTCAATGTTCAATGTTCGTACCTCACGATAGTATCTCGAATTCCGATTTGAAATATCAATTAAATTCGCTTTTCCGATTGCAATATGTGGCCGATAATTGCGTTGACGCTGCGACATTCGCATCATGCGGCCCACCACCCACGCGACCAAACGTTTTCAGTTCCCACAGCAGACGGAGACCGAAATGACCGACAGAGGATACGCATCCTCCCCCTGCTACATGCACGAGTGGGACGACAGTGCGCGTGCCGTGTCACCTCCAGATCCCGATAACTGGTCGGAAATCGCACGTTGGCGCAAGCTTCAGCGCGAGGATTTGATCGAGAAACGCCTCGAACTTTCGGTCAGCACCCGGCAGGCAACATCGCGTAGCATCGCCGCGGCGCTGTATAACGCCGTCGATGTCGACTCGAAACCTGTCATCGGCGTCTACTGGCCTTTCCGGGGCGAACCCGATCTGCGCGACTGGATGCGCCGCGTTACAGAGCGCGGCGGCCGCATCGCCCTACCCGAAGTCGCGGGTAAGGCAAAGCCGCTCGTGTTCCGGGAATGGACCCCGGGATGTTCCATGCGGCGCGGTGTCTGGAAAATCCCGGTTCCGGACAATAACACGTGCCTTCTGCCGGACATCGTTATCTCGCCAGTGGTCGGCGCCGATGCGGCAGGATTCCGGCTGGGATACGGTGGCGGCTTCTACGACCGGACGTTGGCCAGTCTCTCACCGCGAGTCCGCGCAATTGGTGTGGGGCACGTTGTCTCGACACTCCACACGATCTATCCGCAACCCCACGACATCGCGATGGACGACATGATCCTCGTCGACCCGGCCCGGGACCAAGCGCAATGACGCAGATCTGGACCAAGCGCGCCTATGCCGAGGCGCATGCGAATGACGGCACGCGCATTCTGGTCGACCGGGTCTGGCCGCGCGGCGTGTCCAAGCATGACCTGAATATCGCGGCATGGGAAAAGGACGTCGCGCCGAGCAAGGACCTGCGCCAGTGGTTCAACCACGACCCCGGCAAATGGGATGAGTTCCGCGACGCGTATTTCGCGGAACTCGACAAACGGCGCGACGCGGTCGAACGGATTGCCGGTCAGGTGCGCGAAGGCCGGGTCACGCTGATCTATGGCGCAAAGGACGAGCGTCACAACAACGCCGTCGCGCTCAAGGACTATCTCGAACGAAGATCCGTTACCTGATGCGCGGCATACTGCACCAACCGATCTGCGACATTCTTGGCTGCGATTACCCCGTCCTTCAGGCGGGCATGGGCGGCGTCGCACGCGCCGAACTGGCGGCGGCGGTCTCCGGTGCGGGCGGGTTCGGATGCCTCGGCATGGTGCGCGAGCCTTGCGACCTGATAAGGCGGGAAATCGCGGAGGTGCGACACCGAACCGACCGCGCCTTCGGGGTCAACCTCATTCCGGCTGCGACCGACCCCGACCTCTTCACCGAACAGCTGAAGACCTGCAAGGACGAAGGCATCGAAACTCTGGTCTTCTTCTGGGATGTCATGCCCGAGGCCGTCGCGCACGCCAACGACCTTGGCATGCAGGTCCTCTACCAGGTGGGCTCGGTCGACCAGGCCTGCGCCGCGGAAGCGGCCGGCGCGGTCGCGGTCATCGCCCAGGGCGTCGAGGCCGGCGGGCATGTTCACGGCACCGTATCCTCGCTGGTTCTGGTGCAGCAGGTGGCCGCCGCAACCGACTTGCCTGTCATCGCTTCGGGCGGTTTCGCAACCGGACGCAGCCTCGTCGCGGCCATGGCGCTGGGTGCGCAGGGCATCCACTGCGGCACGGCATTCCTGGCGACAACGGAATCCTTTGCGCACGATCTGCATAAACAACGCGTCGTACAGGCGGCGTCGGACGAGACGGTCCATACGGACGCCTTCGTCATCAACTGGCCCAAGGGCGCCGCGGTCCGCGTGCTGCGCTCTGAAGTCACCAACCTTTTGGGCGACCGACTCTTCGCCCACGACCCCAACACGATCCCCCGCCACCAGATCGCCGACGAGGAAGGCAAGCCGATCTATCGCTGGAGCACGGACTCCCCGCTGCGCTCAATGCAGGGCGATCTGGATCAACTCGCCCTCTTTGCCGGTCAGTGCGCAGGCTCGGTACACAGTATCCGACCGGCAAAGGAAATATTGCAATCTATCTTGGATGAAGCGCACGCATGTATAGAAAGGAATGGAATGGGCACGAAACTGTCATAGCGGACTCAGACCCCGCTATTGGAAAATTTTTGGATATTGTGTCATAAGGATGCGCTGAATTTTGGTGAAGCGGCTTCAAAGAAGAAACTATCTGCTGGAGTGATGAGAGGTGACAAACGAAGATCGTATCGTCGCCCTTGAGCGGGAAATTATCCATCTGCGTAAAGCAGCCGTCAAAGTCGTTTTGAGCCTGGTCGAAGGCGCGATCACGTCGCCCAAGGAGCGGGAGGTTCTGGCGCGCAGTCTCGAACTGGATGCCAAGGATGCCGACGAGGAAACGGCGCGTCTTTATAGGCTCATCGCCAGCGCTGTAAGGAACTGCAACGAAAATGCCTGACCTCAAGTTGTGCTTATTATTTTGTCTGGCGCCAGCACAAATGCCGGAAAGAATGGCCAGCCTTTAGGCCGACACAGCCCGTCAGGCGGCGGTGTCTTTCATCGACTATGCCTTAGAGCATCGGCACCTGACGCCGAGAACTGGCGGTCAAGGACAACGATGAGAAGCGTTACTCCGAATCTAGCGGAGCCGCGATATTCGTTAACGTCAATTTCATTAAGGGTTGCTATCCGACGTCATCGCGAACCTCGCCTGATCGCCAAATAAACCGAAACCAATGTGTGCGCCAACGCCCCCTGCCCTTACCGCGGTTGCAAAAGTACTTCTGCGTCTATGGTATTTCTTTCAGAGCGGCCATAGAGCGGTCGACATTTCAAACGGACCAGCGTTTCCTTCGCCGTGGTCAAGATGCATTCCACCGCTCGGGAGTAACGTTTTAGCAATATGTCTAACGTCAGCACCTACCGGACAGATTTAGGTGTTTGAGGAACGGAGGATTTCTGGTTCATCGAAGCCATAATGGAGCGAAGATGAACAAGAGATCCGGAACATCCAAGGATGCTGCTGACAAGCTTGTTAGGGGTATCAAGCGTAAGACCCGCAAGCACTACTCGGCGGAGGAGAAGATCCGCATCGTGCTTGCCGGGATGCGGGGCGAAGAAAGCATAGCGGCCCTGTGCCGTCGTGAAGGGATCGCTGAGAGCCTTTATTACAGCTGGTCGAAGGAGTTTCTTGAGGCTGGGAAGAACCGGCTGGCGGGTGACACAGCCCGTCAGGCGACAGCTCCCGAGGTCAAGGAACTGCGCTCTGAGGCAGCCGCGCTGAAAGAAGTGGTCGCGGAGCTGACACTGGAGAACAGGCTGCTCAAAAAAAGCACGTTCGGGGATGGGGAGGACGACGCATGAGATACCCAGCCTCGGAGAAGCTCGAGATCATTCGGACAGTCGAAGCCTCGCATTTGCCGGTCAGGCGGACCCTGACCATGCTCGGCATTCCCAGCAGCACCTATTACCAGTGGTATGCGCGGTGGGCCGATGGCGGCGTTGACGCTTTGCGTGACACGTCCCCGCGGCCTCGGGCGGTGTGGAACCGCATCCCGGACGAGATCCGCGACGCCTTCGTTGAGTTCGCGCTGGATCATGAGGATCTGACGCCACGGGAATTGGCGGTCAAATACACCGATGAGAAACGGTATTTTGTATCTGAGTCCTCGGCATACCGCATTCTCAAGGCCCAGGACCTGATCACGGCTCCGGCCCATGTGGTGATCCGTGCCGCCGATGAGTTCCGGGACAAGACAACTCGGCCCAACGAACTCTGGCAAACCGACTTCACCTATCTCAAGGTCATCGGTTGGGGCTGGTTCTATCTCAGCACGATCCTCGACGATTACAGCCGCTACATCATCGCGTGGAAGCTCTGCACGACAATGAAGGCCGTGGATGTGACGGACACGCTGGATCTGGCGCTGGAGGCCTCGGGCTGTGCTCATGCGACAGTCGTTCACAAGCCCCGGCTGCTCAGCGACAACGGCTCGTCCTACGTTGCGGCCGACCTGGCCGACTACCTCGATACCAAAGGTATGGATCACGTCCGCGGCGCGCCGAACCATCCCCAGACCCAAGGCAAGATCGAGCGTTGGCACCAGACCCTGAAGAACCGCATCCTGCTCGAGAACTACTACCTGCCCGGCGCGCTCGAGGAGTCCATCGGCGACTTTGTCGAGCACTACAACCACCAGCGCTACCACGAAAGCCTCGGGAACCTGATCCCGGCCGACGTCTACTTCGGCAGGGCAGACACCATCCTCAGACGACGAAAGGAGATCAAACAGAAGACAATCGAGAAGCGGCGCTTGCTTCATCGCCAGACAGCCGCGTAGCCTAAACCATGAAAGAACCAGAGCCTCCGCTAACCGTCAGGCCAACGTGTTCCAAATCATCTGACGTCGGACAAGCGGCGATGTGAAGCCGTATCGTCCCGAGCAACTTAGGTCGCGAACCGGTCTCAGTTCATTTTACGAACAGTGATGGTCAGCTCTGGTTACAGCAGAGGTTGCAGAAGTAATGGCCTTCTGATCAGGTTGCGACCGTTTGTTTCAAACTCGCGCCCTGAGCGGCTTCGCGCTTGTCTATCAGCACCGCTTTGGAAGACCATCTCATATCACCGTGGTTGTTGCGGTATGAGATCGGGATGATCGCCATCATCACCATCGCGATGATCGCCGCGCCAATGGCGTACGTAGATCGTCACTACGATGGTCCGCGTTAAAGTCTGCTCAGGATGGCACGCGTTTCAGGCATGCGGTCAAGTGAGTTTGCAATATGTTCCCGCCAGCGCGGACCGACGTCCTGTGCCGTGATATATGCTTGTGACAAATCGTCCGGCCGATCCTCGGCGAGCGTTTCTATGAGAAACTCAGCCTGTTCCCTATCCTTGACTGCCTTAAGGCTCCCTGCCCCGTCGCGCCGGCGATCCGCGATGATCAATTTGTGAATTGCGTAGCGCTCCGGACGCGGCACCTGGACCAGTATCCCTGACCGATAGATGGCCGCTGCATGAATCGGCTCTGCGATCAGGAAATTGAGATAGTTCAATGCCTGCGCGTTGACGCCAAGCGCAGGTAAGGCGCGAATGGTTTCCTCGCCAAACGCCGGTGTAAGGAATTCGACCAGCTGGCCACTACCCCCCTGCGCCCATCTCCAGGTGCGCCCCGGATCAAGTCCAGGCAAGGGATCGAATTTTAACACCGAAAACGTCTCCGCCAACCCCGGGTCAACTTTGTCCTGCAATGCGACGCTGAGCTTTTGGAACTGTGCGATGTCGATGTCGCCGGTGTTCGCCATCCCGCCCAATGGCAGCCGTACCCCAAGCTCGCCTTCAAAGAGCCGAAATGCATTGGTTCCGACGATGGTGCCGCCTAGCCGGAAGGTCCCGGCAGCGGCCATGGCCGACAGGATGGAGCCGGTGGCCCGGTCGGTGGGCGTCATGCCTTCGGCACGAAGCAGTCGGACCAGGCGAGATCGCTCGGCCTGCCGCTCTTTTGCAGTTTCTTGCAGTTCTTCAATGCGGTCGATGCGTCCACGCGTTTCCTCGTTATCTTCCCCGATATAGAAGAAACGCGTGTCATGTCCGACGCGGCGCGCGGCGTACCAATACGCCTTGTCGCCGCGTTGTTTCAGCGTCGGTTTGCCTTTTACGCCGGAGACTGCTTCGTCCCTCAAGAGACGTACCAGGTCGGTATATGCACTCATTGCGATACTGCTGAGAGAGGTCATGCCTATCACTTTCGTGTTTTGCTTGGCACATTATGCCTAACAAAAAATAAAAATGCTAGTCATGACTTCAAACTATCGTAGGTCGTAAAGGGTCATCCATTTTCGGATGGCCGGCACCGTCTCCGATCCTGTCCCAGGGGTAAGCAAGTAGACGCACTTGCATTTCAGAGCCCGCCAAAGCCTTTCGGCGAAGATGTTGCCCACTGCCCAGCCGTAGTCGGCTTGTAAACCATGAAATGGGGAGCCGACGCTT
Organism: Roseovarius sp. THAF9; assembly: GCF_009363715.1. Lineage (NCBI taxonomy): Bacteria > Pseudomonadati > Pseudomonadota > Alphaproteobacteria > Rhodobacterales > Roseobacteraceae > Roseovarius > Roseovarius sp. THAF9. The sequence continues at coordinate 75,037 of NZ_CP045406.1, read as the reverse complement.
TCCGTACTTCGAGATGCGCACATCTTGAACATGCCGAAATCACTTACTCGAAAATGGTGAAATCAGCCTGTGTTATTAGAAAGCTAGCTCCTTTAAATTTTCTTAAATCAAAATCGGTTAAATGTGGGTTGTGAATAATTAAGGATAACACATGAAGATCATTTTCAATAAGAAGATCTACGATACCGACCAGGCCACCGAAATTACCTCTGTTCGCTATGCGACTCCGAATAACTTGGCGTGGTTTCGAGAGGACCTCTATCGTTCCAGGAATGGCGCTTGGTTCATCGTCGGCGTAGGTGGCCCCCTTTCGCACTATGCGGTTGAACTCGAGGACGGTATCAGGGAAGGGCGACGCAGACTCACGCCGATGTCGTCCGACGAGACGATCGCCTGGCTCGAAAAGCATGGCAAGTACTCGGTGATCGAGGACCACTTCTCAGATTGGTTGGAAATCGCCTGAAGTTCAGGTTCAAGTCGACAACGACATCAAGGGCAGCAGACTCATAAGTGAACGGGTGCGCGGGGTGATCAACGCGCGCCCGTTTAACATTGTAGTGTCACATCCGATCCACCTGCCGCAAATCTTCCCATTTCGGAAAATATATTAATTTCCAAAATAATATTTTCTCATAATTATACAGAATAGAAGAAAATTGGAGATACGTGGTGATTAAACATCAATTGGAGAGCCTCGAATTAGCAGAGCTCAAAGACATCAAAGTCTATGTGGAAAGGTTAATTCGGGAAAAAGAAGAAGAAGCACGCCAACGGGCAAAGGCGGAACTTGAGGAACGCGCTCGGGAGTTGGGCTTCAATGCATCGGAATTGTTTGGTGCGGAACCCCGAAAATCAAAAAAGCAGCCCACGCACCAAAACCCTGAGAATCCGAAAGAGAAATGGACCTATGGCCCCGGCCCAAAACCGCACTGGATTACCGAATACTTGAAGAAAGGTGGCAAACTGGAAGACCTAGAAATCAAAAGCTAGGAGACTGTCTGAATTGGCGACTTTCAGTCCCGAATGGGGATGTGCGCGATCCAATGCCTCTCCGGCCTGCCGGTTTGAGAATTGACCTGCGGCGCATGTGACGCCGCAGATCGGTGTTCGAATATTCCCGGACAGGCAACTTCCTGGCATAGGCTGCCCCAACCAAATTGGACGTGAGGGAAGTCCGATCCACAAGAGGCGTGATTCAATCGATGCCTGGCGTTCCGACACCAAGAGTTTCTAAAGTAACGCGTCGAATTCACCTATTGGATGGAGGCTTTTTTGTTCTGCCGGTGTATCTCGTTCCGGCTGGGACCTATTGACCCACTTCCAGGAATCAGACCGTGCCGGCCTGCCCCTCATTTCCTTGCCAATTGATTTGAATGCCGTAGCAGCGTTTCCAGGTGGGAACAGCGGCACGAACATGCTCTTCCTCAAGGACGAGATCGTAAAGACGGCCTTGCGCTGGAGAGACGTCATCACGCACGACGTTCACCAAGAACCAGCCGGAAGGCCCACGTTTAATCACGACAATCGAAGCAACAGCATCATACTTGTAGCTCTTGGCAGGTCCTCGCATACGGGCAGTAAGACAGGCGCCAGGTCTATTGGATTTTGCCAAGCCAAACTTCGCGAGATCGGCTTCCGCCTCCTCGACGAGCTCTTTCAGGTCACTCGACGTGTGTACAAAACGTTTGGCTTTGCCCATTACTCGCCCAATACTGGCTTCAATCTTTTGACGGTTATTTTCGTTAATTTTAATCTTCATATCAATTATCTCCTATAACTAAATTGATATAAAGTATTTAGGCTGCGCAATTAAACCGATCAATCGTTTTCTGGTTAACAAACTATTAAACGCGATTTTTCTTAATAGGTTTTAAATAGTTCCTCTAGGAAGGTGTTCGAATTCCAGAGGGTTCGACTGCTGTCGTTAACTTTCCATTCAATTTGGGTCAGCGTCTGGAGCTTTCCGACCTGTTCCGAATTTCTGGGGATAGCTGCGGGGACTGATAAGCAGAGCCATTATCGTTACCGTTTGGTCGGGCGATTTCAGAGCACTGAACGGCCCGTGCTGAACTGGCTGAACCCCAACAATGGAGTTCAGCATGCCCCGTTTCGATCACAATGCCTTCGTCAACGCCTGCCGCGATGAGCGCGGCGTCGGACATCACACCTTGCGGGCCTATGCCCAGGATCTGCGAACTTTCGCCCGTTTCGCTGAGGCCCACCGTCTCAGCGACCCGCTGTCGAAGGACGACATCCTCGCCTACCACCGGCATCTGCGTGATGAGTTGGGCGCCAAGCCCGCGACCATCGAGCGGCGGCTCGTGACGCTCAAGTCCTACTTTGCCTGGCGCGAAGATCGAAACAGCGCCCTGCCCTCCCCGTTCGCAGATGTCCGCATCTCTGTGAGGATCCCGCGTCGCCTGCCGCGTCCCATCGACCGAGACACCCTCAGAGCGGTTCTCAAAGAGGGTAAAGACACATTCGCTGTGCGGTCAAAGTCGGGCGCAGACGACGCTATGCCAACCTCACAAAACGATGTCACGATCCTGATCATCAAGCTGCTCATCGTGACCGGGCTGCGGATCAGCGAGCTGACCAATGTTAAGGTTCGCGACGTCTCGCATGACGGAGGCCAAATCCTCGTGAATGGCAAGGGAAGCAGGGAGCGCATCGTCTTTGTACCAAATCGCGAACTGCGGGAGGACTTCAGGCGACATTCCGAGGTACGTCGCAAGGAGGGCTCCGTCGCAGCACCCCTGTTCCTGAACACGGAAGGTCGTCGGCTGCGCTCGGCCACGTTCCGAAAACGGCTGCGGGCCATGTCTAGGCGCCTCGGGATCGAACCACACCTGACCCCGCACCGGTTCCGGCACTCGGCCGCAACACTGCTGATCGAAGAAGGTATCGACATCCGGATGGTCCAGGCCTTGCTCGGACATGCCAGCCTCAGGACCACCGAGATCTATGTGAGGCTATCAAACCACGCGCTGCGACGAGCGTTGGAGCGGGTAAACATTCTGGATGTGCTTTCGGTTTGACGGACCAATCGGGACACTCGCCCAATCAAGTCTGCGCTGCGGTGCCGCCCGCCAGACCCGATATTCGCTGCGTTTGCAATATGCTGGCACAGCTGGCGGTTGGTAGAGCGGACAGAGAGATTGAAGCAACCTGGACCTGTCGCGTATTTGTGCCGCCCCAAGTGCTCGTTTAGGCCACTTTCCGTTCGAAGGCGACCGGGCTTTTCCAGCCCAGTGCGGAGTGCCGCCGCCGCGGATTGTAGAAGCCATTGATGTATTCGAAGATTGCCATCTCAGCTTGCCGCCTTGTTGCCCATGACCGCCGCCAGATCATCTCGGCCTTGATGGTTTTGAAGAATGTCTCAACGGCCGCGTTGTCATAACAATTACCTTTACCGCTCATGGAGGCCCTGAAGCCATGCTGGCGCAGGATCTTCTGGTAGTCATGCGAACAGTATTGGCTGCCGCGATCACTGTGGAAGATGCAGCCCTTGGGCGGCGACCTGAAGGCAATGGCCATCTTCAAGGCCCGGATCGCCAGATCACGCTTCATACGGTTGCTGACAGCCCAGCCTATCACGCGGCGGGAATGCAGGTCCAAGATGACTGACAGATACAGCCAGCCCTCGCGGGTCCAGATGTAGCTGATGTCGCCTGCCCATTTCTGGTTCGGCCCGGCCGCACTGAAGTCGCGATTCAGCAGGTTCGGGGCGATGTTGAACGTGTGATCGCTGTCGGTTGTTGCCTTGAACTTGCGTGTTCTCTCAACGGTAATCCCGTTCGCACGCATCAAACGCCCAACCCGGCGGTGCCCCACATCGACGCCAACCTCCTTCAGTTCCTCGGTCATTCGTGGGCGGCCATAGCTGCCCAGGCTCAGCCGCGACTGCTCCTTGATGTGCGCTAAAACGACCATATCCATGCGCTGCCTGCGGCTGGCCGGACGGCTGCGGAAAGCCCGCAACCCGCGAGTGCTGACGTTTAGAACTTGACACAACCGGTCGATCGGGAAGGCCCCACGATGTTCTTCGACGAACCGAAACCTCATGGCTTTTGGCTCGCGAAGAACTGGGTGGCTTTTTTTAGGATGTCCCTCTCCTCCTTGAGGATGCGGTTCTCACGCCGAAGCCGTTCGTTCTCCCGCGCAAGCTCGCGGTCCTCGGGCGAGACAACATCTGTGTCGCGGTGTGCCGTCACCCATTTGTTCAAGGTCGAAAGCCCAACGCCCAAATCGTCGGCAACCTGACGCCTTGTTAGCCCGCTGGTCAGCGCAATTCGCACTGCATCCTTGCGGAATTCATCCGTTCTTCCTGTGCCCATAGTTCGTCTCCTTTGTTGCAGTAAATGCTATCAAAGGAGCGGCATCAAACCGTGACAGGTCCAACCCTTATGTGATCAGCCGATACGCTAAGGGAGAAACCGAAGTCACTTAACCAATGTGATATCGTGGATATTCGTAGATAATGATAAAAAGAACAAAAGAGACGACGCAACTTAAAGGGTGACACAATGCGATTTGTAAGCCGCGAGACTATTGCCCCGCCGGCAGCATTCTCGCGTCCATCGGCGCAGGAGGGGCGTCGCACTTTGCTGGAGTTGTTCTCTCGAGACACTCAGAAGCTTGCTCAGTCGCGCGGGACCGTCTTTCTGGACGAGGAAGCTCCCAGCAAGAGTGAAGAGGTGCGCAAAGCACTGTCGGAGCTTTTCACGGGAAGATGCGCCTTCTGCGAAAGCCCGACAAAAGATCCTATTGTCTACCGCTTCCGACCCGACGGTAATGCCGAGCCGGTGGAAGACTACAGCGTATCGCATCTCTACTACGTTTGGCTCGCGGAGGCTTGGCAGAACCTATATCCGATTTGCCGGGGCTGCATGCCAAGCGATCCTTCCTACTTCCCGGTGAAAGGTCGACGCGCGCGGCTACCCGACGTCGCGCTTCTCGAACGCTTCGCCGATCGCAACGATGGGCGGTGGCCGGACTTCCCTCTCGAGGAATCTGCAGAGTTTTTGGACCCATGTTGGAACGAGCAGTTCTGGCGTAGCCTGTACTTTCGGTCCACTGGAGAGGTTGTTGGCACCAGTCGACGCGGCCGAGAGACCGTCCAGCATTTCAATCTCAACAGAGAAGAATTGTGGGAGAGTCGGCGGCGTGCGATTGAAGAAGCGGTTAGCCGGACAGAAAGCGAGATCTTGCGCGATCCGTTAAAGCCCCCGCGCGTTGATCTTGGCCACGAGGGCGCATGCGAGCTTTTCTTGCGTGAGGTCCTCTTTGAAGCCCTTGGCCGAACGGGCCCGAGAGATCGGAGCCGTCAGATCGCCCGGTTGGCGCGGATGGACGATGGGGCAAATCGGCTCCGCGCCGCAATCAAAGAAGTCGATGCGCGTATCATTGAGGACTTGCCCGACGCCGCGAGCGCCAGGCCATCGCAGGGACGCACTGTGCTCACATCGTTCTCAGTTCGGAACTTCAAGTCCCTTGAGGCAATCGAACTTGATCTGGATGTACCGGAGCCCGGCAAGCCAGCCCCGGCCCTTTTGATCCTGGGTGAGAACGCTACCGGAAAAAGCACGATATTGGAGGCGATCGCGCTCGCGGTGATGCCTGAGACCGCGCGGGCGAAGTTGCGCCTAGAGCCCGCGAAGATGGTGCTTGACCCGCGCTTCCTCGGTGCACCCGATCAGTTGGCTCCTGTGGAAGCCAAGCTACAGGCCAGGTTCGGCGATGACACCGCCATCTCTGTCACGCTATCGCGCGACGGGCTCGGTCAGTTCTCCCAAATTGGTGAGGCTGTACTTCCCGTCTTCGCTTATGGCGCCTATCGCCAATACTTGAAGGGCGACCGCAGATTTGTTGCCCACATACATGTGAGATCGCTGTTTCATCCCGATGAACTGCTGCCGAATCCGGAACGCTGGCTCTTGAAGCTGGATAGGCCCGAATTCAACATGGTGGTACGCGCCCTACGTGAGGTCTTTAACATCGAGGGCTCGTTTGAAGTCCTGGAACGCGACGGTGACAGGATCTACGTGGTGGTCAGTCCCGAAAATACCACGGACGGCCCATTGCTTCGCACCCCGATTGAACTTGTATCCTCCGGCTTTCGCGCGGTCTTGGCCATGCTTTGCGACATCATGCAGGGCCTTATGGACAAGCGTGTCAATCATGGTTTCACCTCGCTCGAGAATGCCACGGCGCTTGTGCTTATCGACGAGGTGGAGGCACATTTGCACCCGCGCTGGAAAATGTCGATCATGACCGGGTTGCGAAAAGCGCTGCCGGGGGTGACCTTTATCGCTACGTCGCACGATCCTTTGTGTCTGCGCGGCATGAAGAAGGGTGAAGTAATGGTCCTCGAGAGGATCTCGGGCGATCAGGCAAGCACAAGTCTGCCAGTCTTCACCCACAGCCTCGTCGATCTGCCCGACAACGACAACTGGACAGTAGAGCAGCTTCTCACAGCGGACTTCTTTCAGATGCGATCGACCGAGAGCCTTGAGGCGGAGCGGCGAGCAGCGCGGATGGAGGACCGCTTGGCGCAAGGAGCAAACCCTGCAGAAGACCCCGAGCTTCGGGATTACTTGGCGGAGCTCTCGGCCGACCTGCCTATCGGCCACACCGAAGTGCACAGGCTTGTGCAGCAGGCAATAGCCGATTTCCTGCGCGAACGTCGGCAAGCAAGCGACGAAAAGCTACGTGGTCTCAGGGAGCAAACCCGACGATCTATCCTCAACGCGCTCAGGAGCGTGGGATGAGACGGGTCGAACGCAGTGAGGCAATTCCGGAGGACCTCAATGAGAAAGGGGCGGCGGAACTTGAGAAAGCCATCCAGCACTTCGAAAGCAACCCTCCCAATCCGGATAGTTTTTCGTTCCAGCGTTACAAACTGAAGTCGGTGAAAGACGCGCTTGAACGGATTTTCCACGGCAAGTGCGCCTATTGCGAAACGTTCTACGCCAGTACGCAGCCACTCGATGTCGAGCATTTCCGTCCAAAAGGTGCGGTTGCCGGAGAAACCGGGCACCGTGGCTATTGGTGGCTTGCGGCGGACTGGGACAATCTTCTACCCAGCTGCATCGATTGCAATAGGAAGCGGAATCAGATCACACCTAAGGGCGAGACGTCGCAAGTTCGGCTACTCGAGGACACCGTCGGCTTCTCTGCCGCCGTCACTGTCGGATCTGGGAAGAAGGACAGCTTTCCAATAGCGCCAACCGGTGTACGCGCCAGGAGCCGCACCGATCCAATCGCCGCGGAGAAGCCGCTATTGCTCAATCCGTGCGAGGACGAACCTGAGCGGCACCTGACGTACTTCTTTGATAGAGAGCACCCGGTTTCCTTCGTTCTCGCAAAACATCTCGCCGGGGATCCGGATTTTTCGGGCGACGACGGGTTAAGCCTGAAGGGCGCTACGTCAGTACATGTCTACGGACTGAACCGGCTTAGGCTGGTGCAAGCGCGGACCCGGCTTCTGCGGCGGCTCGAGTTTCTGGCCGATCTGGCGATAGACCTCAAACAGCTGGCGGAAAACCTGAAACAGAAGGCGGACCCGGAGGTCGTTCGCGCTGGTCAACAGGTGGACGCATTCGGCGACCGTACACTGGCGGAGCTTGTCGGCATGTGCGCTGAAGACCAGCCGTACTCGGCGATGGCTAAGGCATGGATGCGCGATTTTCAAAACCGTCTCGAAGCGGCATAGCAGCCCATCTGTCGTTCGCGAAGTCATGTGAACGGCTATCTGGCCACACTGCAGTTTTTCACTAAGGGTGCACCGCCGCCTGTCGGTTCAGTCGACGAAGTCAAACGTGTCCGGCAAATTCGGAGGGCGATGCTGCGCCTGCTCGACTGATCGGTGGATCTTTGCACCTGGTGGAATCCATCGCCTTTCTTTGAGTGGAACGCTCAGGCCGAAAAGTCTAAGGCGCTTCGAATGGGAACGAAGCCTGCGTGGTAGAAACTCCACAAAGCTCCAGCCAAGGGTCATTGAGTCATGATGCTTCGCATGGGCGTTCGGAGCGACGTACTTCTCCGCACGGCCCAGCACCAGATCGTTGACAGTCCGTGTCACGAATTGAAGCTCCGTTTCCTTCGCTTCGGTGATCATCCAGGCAAGCGGGACCTTCGCAAGCGCCGACGAGGCTTCAGGGTAACCGCCTCCTATGTCACCATGAACGCCCCGAAACCAAACTTCCTTCGCGTCCTGTGGTTCGGACTTCGAAGCGTCGAAGCGGTTCGCACTGTAGTCTTGTGTTTCAGGCCAGAGCATCGGTTCGAACATCGTTCGGCGTTCGTCAATCGCAACCGCATGGCGGATCGATTGAACCGATGAATTGGTCGAGGTGTGGGCATTGCTTCTCAGTCGAAGCCCGAACCTACCGGTCTCTATGACCGACGCGACTGTATCGAAGAGACCAAGCATTCTGATTGGCGGTCTGTCCGCTCGGAGGGCCCGCTCGAACAAACGCATTTCGGCAAATGCGTTTTCCCTGCCGCCCTCCCCGATCCGCTTGTAAGCGCGATAGACGTAGTCGAGTAGATTGAGGTTCCGATTCTCCATAAGGCCAAAGGCGTGGATGAAACCTGCGAGGACCCGCGCGGAGTAGGCTCCTCTCGAAAACCCAAAGATGAAGATCCTGTCGCGGTTGCCGTCTTCATCCCGCTGATAGTTCTCAACCAGAAACCGATAGGCTTCCTTGACGTTCTTATCGAGACCATAGCCCGTCGCCAAACCGAAAATCTCCATGAACTTTCGCCAGATTCCGAGCCAGGCAAGACCAATCGTGCCTACGCCTGGATCATACCAGACGATTTGATCCTCCGATTTCTTGAGTGTCCCGTACAACCGAAGGACATTTGTTCTGTCGGCTGAAATCTCATTGGAGGTCCCGTCGAAGAGGATCACAATGTTCTTTGCCATTCAATATCCCCACTACTCTGAGCAGATAAGCTCAAACGGAATGCTCCACGTCTCCATTAGCAAGCTCGAGGTTGCAGCGAGAAGCTCCATGTGATCCTTCTTGGCGAGCTTCTTTGAATAGCCCGGTTGCACGGCGCTCACCTCGAAACGGTAGGTCAGCTCCGACCAGCGGCCAAGCCAGTTGTTGACGATAGACGCATCACCGAGTTCGTATCGGGAATTCCCACCCTTTCGGAGCCGATCACCCTCGCGCTTGCGGAGATGTTGAAAGAAGACCCTAGGGTTCTCTCGCCAACGAAGCGATTTCTGGGATTGACCGCACACTTCGTAGAGATCATCGATCCGGGATCCCGGCGTGTCTTCGCTCGAATACTTGCAGTGGAAGAGATGCACGAAAATAGTATCACCGTCTTCCTTTATGCACACGATATCCGCAGCTTCACCGGTTCCGTCGTCATCAAATACGACGTCGAACCGCCCAGATGAGATCAACTCATCTATCATCGAGCGTTGGATGGAATTCTCGATCTTCAGCTTGCCCTGTGACTCCACGCGAATGTCGACGCCGCCCCAATCTCGTTCGATCATTTTCCCAGGGTCAAACGGCTCAATGCTTTCGCGATCAGGCAACTTGAACAACTCGGAATCCACGAGCATGTCGCCATTTCCGTAGTAGATGTGTGGTGGGTCTTCCTTGAACCACTCCTGGATTGTCAAGCTTCTTCGACCCAATGAAACTGAGATCGGAACGGTATCAACTTGGCGATAGACGGCAAATCCATCCTCGATTGTCATCTCGAACTCACAGGAACTATCATCAATAGAAATCAAGATACGGACGGGCCCTTCATCAGAAAAGCGACCAACTCCAATGTCGCAGTTTAAGATTGGGTGCCGTCTGCCATTCACCGTTAGTTCGACCCGTTCCTCATCCTGATCGAGTATTCGTTCTGGCCACACGATGGCGACCGGCGTAAGGCTTGGCATTCTCTTTTGTCGTACCGGGCGGATCAGATTTTTCAGAAACGCGTCCGTCGGGATGCTGTCATCGAGCACCTTTCGCCCAAGATCGTGGCACCAATCGATCCACTCTCCAAAGTTGTTGGTGGCATCGTAGGACCAGAACTTGCCTTTGCGGGAGCACCCGATAGTGACTTTGCCTTGGTCGGTGTAGCCTTGCCCGAACAAATTGGTTTTCGACCTGTTCCGGTTGCCCGGAAGCGTATCGATATGCTCAGTGATATCGGTACCCATGAATTGCGAGTACCTCACGGGACGCCGTTGGGTCTCACTCAATCCGAGCGTATTGAGACAGAGCCTGCGAACACCGTTCAAGCACCTGTAGACTTCTTCCCCACCAATCCTTGAGACACCATCGCCGCAAAGCTTCTTGGCCAGCGGCTCATGCATGTCTTTGAGACGCGAAGAGTGGATAAAGAGCAGGTCTCGCTCTCCATCCCAATGAACCATGTAGAGATTGTATTCGGTGTTATGGACGGCACGCGAAGTTGTCCACTTCGGCTGATCCTGATCTCTCTTGACGAAGATTGCTAGGTTTTCGTGCGGGTTGATGTGCGGGCCCTCCACGATAGAGGTCGGAGGGAACACTTCCTCGATCAGTTCTGGCTGCCAGACAACCCCGCTAGTCTTGTAGATTACGGTGCTCATGCGAGGACTAAGCGTTTCGAGCGGAAACCGCTCTGGCGCAGCCGTGAACCCCTCAAAAACAGCCTCTCGGCGAACTTCGCGCTCCGTCCTTGACTGGCCGATGTTGCTAATCAGACGGTTCCAGTCAGCATCCTCCGCATAAAGCGCTTTCAGCGGTTCGTTGATGTCACCTAGCGCCACGTTCGCAATGACGGTCGCGTCACCGAGGTCACTGCGCGCGCGCGTGAAGCGACCAATGAACTGGAGCGTCACAGCTTCAGACCTGTGTTTATCATGAAGCGCGGCGATCTTAAGGTCCGGTAGATCGAAGCCTTCACCTAGCATGTTTACACACAGTACGATCCTCGACTGTCGGGTCCGTAATCGTTCGATCGCGTCCCTTCTCTCTGAATCAGAAAGTCCGCTGTGTAACACCATGGGCTCATGCTGCGGGTACTTGGCTCGATACAGGTGTATCAACTCTTCTGCTCGAGCCTGCCGAGCGCAACGAGCCATCACTAGGTGATCAAAACCATTCTGTCTGTCTTCTTCCAGCACTTGACCGACCAAGTCGACGATCTGCTCGTCAGTATCGATGTCGTCAGCGCCGCTGACTGGGAGGTACTTGATGCGCTTGAAGTAGCCTTCCTCCTGAGCCTTCCATAGCGGGTAGACATAAATGTGGCGGCCATCCACTCGCACCTTGTCCCGCCGAAAGGGAGTAGCAGTGAACTGCAGCACTTTTGTCTTTGAAAAGTAGGACCTGAAACGTCGCCAGGTCTTGGCGCCGATGTGATGAGCTTCATCCACGAAGAGGTGGCTCGCGAGCTCGGCCATTCTTTGCTGAACAGCGCTTGCTGCCTGTCCGGCCACGTTCATCGTAGTCACAACTACGTTGGCTGCATGAAAGACTTGGTCGACCTCTTCGACTGACTTTGGCCTTCTGGTGAGAGTAGCGACGACTGGTCTCGCAACAAACTCCGGCAAGCATCCACAGGCCGGGAGGATTCCGAGACTCATGAACTTTTCGGAAATCTGAGTTCGGAGGGCGTCGTTGGGTACGACGATCAGCAAACGCGGGGCCACAACCGCTGTGGCCAATGCGATCATGGTCTCTGTCTTTCCGGTCCCTGTCGGCATGACAATTGTACCGGGATTATCCGATACACTCCAATGAGCGAGCGATGCATGAACAGCACCTACTTGAGGAAGACGAAGGCCGGCGGACATTACCGCGTCAGACGCGAGCTTCTCTTCGCGCAACTCGAATTTGCCGTCCCAAGCGGCTTGGACTGCCTTGGTTGTTTTAGCGAGGAGTTCCGGTTCGCACCGCGTAGGGTTGAGAGGTTTTGGTGTTAGTCTATCGGCAGTTCCTCTCGAAAGGCTCGAGATGCAGGCGTCGACCGATGAGGCATCTTCGATGATGAAGACCTCATCGGCTTCAATCGATGCGTTGGTACGTCGGTCGACAAAAGCAATTCGATAACCGTCATCAGCCTCACCAAGCACGCCTTTCAACTGTCGTTGGCGCAACTCGCTCAAAAAGAGCTTCCGCTGGCGAGGCGGCATCGCAACCTGCTTTACAAGAGCGCCACCTATGCGTCCGTGAACCCCAATGAGTTCCGGAACCGCGAAAAGGATGCTCTGGGCAAAAAGGTCAACCATATGATCCCAACAAATAGTGTGAAAATGCTGACTTTGCCACAACAAGTAGCAATGGCAACGGTTGGTGTACGAAGGACAGGCGCTGCTTTCAGATCTGAGTTTGAGCTGTCGCCTACGGTGGCTCGGGCCGTCAGTCCTGTCGGGTAGATAGCCTATGCAAACCAATTGCATTTCTAATGCATCACAAAAGGTCTCATTGAAAAAATGCCATGTTTCTGAATCGGAATGGGATTAATGTCGTCGAGTATCGTACTTTGGAAGATAGAGGGGGACCGATACTGCATCGCTTCCCCGATCTCGACGCCGTTCCTCTTCGTACATCGCCAACGACAAGAGAATAAGGGCTTCGTGCGCCAACTGTAGCATTCGAACGGTGTGACGTTGGAACACGGTCAGCTCCTCCCGATCAATTGGGCTGTCGTCGTGCAAGGCGAATTCACTGCATAAAACAAGACAACGGTGTTCGAGCAAATTTCGAAGGCTGCTTAGATGGGCAGCAGTCGGTTCGATCGAGTCATCGTGTGAGCCTCTTGATCCCAGGATGTCGAAGGAGAGCCAATAAAGACCGCGCAGCGCAAGGTTGGGACGATCATGAAATGGAACCGCGAGGGCATCTCTTCTCCTTGGGTCCGTATACCATATGCCTCTGAGGTCGACTTGGTTCGGTCGCCTCCCCAACTTGAAAAATGTGTTCAAGAATCCCGCTATCTTATCTAGCAGCCCATAAGCTGTTCTAAAGGACAACCGCAGTTTTTCTGCACCTATGGAGAACTCCGGGTAATCCAACGTATAAATTAAATGGGTGCCGTCATCGGCAAAGTGCCTTCCGCGATCCTCGAATGGCGGACCCTCCACCGCTTCGTGGAATAGTAAACGCGCGGCTACAAACTCCTGCTTTAGCTGGTTATACCAACTTAGATAATGCGGCGGCTCTTCGAGTCCGTAGGTGTGCGACGGCAAGTGAAGCGGATCTAACGCCGCGATGGGATATGGACCAATCACAACCAAAGGGTTGAGGAAGAGGCCCATCTCTAGCATACGCTCTCGATAGATGCGCTCTTCTCCCTGTCCAACTTGCCAAGCGTGCATATCGGTTTCAGCAAGTACTGCGTCCACATCGACTGCGTCTCGAACTTGTGCGGCCTGCTCTGAGACAGCCGCACGCATTTCAGGGTAATCACCGTCCCACTCTACATCCCCGTTCAGGACGCGTTCGAAGTCCTGCCAAGCATGTGCAGCGAGAACGGCTCGATGACCGTCATCGTAGATCATGCGCGCCAGCGTCAGACGTGCAAGACCTCGATTGGCGATCGCCATGGCGAAGTTGGGGCTCTCTCTCAGAACGGTTTCATAGATCCTGAGTGCCTCGACCGGCCGACCGAAGGTGTTCATGTTGTTTGCCAGGTTCGTCCCGATCTGGGCCCGTCGCGTCAGCGATATCTGAGCAAAGGTCCGTGCGGTCCGTGCGCGTCGGAGGTACAGGATTTGCCTTTCCCTGTTTGGTTGCCGCCAGGCCCAACTCCGCGGCTCCTCCGCATCTTGTAAAGCCGCGTAGATATTGGCTCGAAAGTAATGGAGCAATGCGTCCAAGTCTGTTGAAGCTGCCAGCTTCTTCTTGCAAATGGCGTCGAGACGTCGAAGCTCTTCTGATCGTCCCTCTAACGCCGCGTCATCAATTCGGAGCGCGAGTTCGTCGAGTTCAATGTTCATTTCATCTTGCATACACCGCAGTCCCTATATTCTGTCGGCTTCGGTCGACGTGCCCAATCATTGACTGCGTGGAACTTGTGAAAGAAGGCAGGATTGTTGCGACAGCTCAGCGAATGCTGCCGTATCCCCGTCACGCGCTTCTGTTGAGAGTATCCTCGATCTCTCTGATCGACGACAGGATCTCCCCGAAATCGGGGGCATCACCAAAGATCATCGCTTGCGTGTTGTCATAGTCCCTGGCCAAGCGATCGATCATGTCGCCGATCGGTCGAAGAGCGAATGTTCCAGGTACCGCGGCAGTAAGATTGTAGTCCGGTCTGTTGAAGAAGGTTCGGGCGTGCTCGATACAGTCCATACCGAGCGGCAAATCCGCGACAGCCGAGGCGCCAACATCCGAGGTCAAGAGCGAGTGCAGGTCGTAGTAGTGCCGCGAAATCCGCTGACCGTCCTGACGAAGCTCACCGCGCCGCTCGAACCAGCTGCGAAGACCGTGAACAATCACGATCTTGTCCCAGAAAGTTCGCTCGGCGTGGATCGTCGTGACATCCGGTACCCTGAGATCCAGTGCGTCGAGATCAGCATCGATGTAGGGCGCAATGGTGACAGGACGATTCGGATCGAGGGCGGATTTCGCGCCTGACTCGATCTTGACCGCGGCCTGCACATATCCGGTCTCAGATGCATCCACCCGCGGATACCAGACCAGCAAGGTCTGAGAAGTTGGATCGCAATCGTCGATCTCGACGCGACCCGCCCCACCCGTGTCGGTCGCCAGAATTTCGGAGACGGCCACCAAAAGCTCTGTGGTGATATATTGGCTGCAATCCGCGGCAATCGCGTCAAGAGCAGCCTTCCGCTTCTTGTTAGAAAGCGCCGCGATCTCAGCAGTGCTCCCAGGGTGACCGAGGTCATCCCTGAAGACGGTGACATCAATGTCCTCCGAGAACCGGTTGATCAGACCATAGGCCTTTGAAAGCGAGGTGCCGCCTTTGAAGAGTAGACGCGGGCCGCCCTTCTCCAGCCGATGGTAGAGGGTGTTGAGTGTCCAGCACACCCAGAAGTCCTTCTCGATGTTGATCAGGGGGGCACCGAGCCGCCGGGCCGTCGTGAGGAAGAGGTCAGCGCGGTCAGCGGGCTCCGCGCGGATGACCTCCAAGAACGCCTCTGTCGTCATGTGTTTCTCTCCGCACCTGCCGACATGATCGGTTTGCGCAGGATGTCCTGCATCCAGATCGGCATGGCCGAGAGCCCGATGCGAAGGTCCTCGGTGAGTTTTGGCCCCTCATTACTATCGGTCAGGAGCTTTCGAATGATCCGATCGATCTTCGAGCGCTCGGTCTCTCCCTGCATGGCATCGTGGACCCAGTGCAGTGCCTGAACAAGATACATACCAGGACGTCCCGCCCAGTAGAGTCGGCTGGGCGCAGCATGCTTGAAGACGATCTTATGGTTGCCCAGTTCGATGGGTTTCAGGCGGGCATCGACCAGGACTTCAATCTTGGCTGGAACGGCATTTGTCAGGCCGAGAGTGTTGGCCGCGGTCATTCCGTCTACGACAAAGCGCGCCTTGTCCCGCCGTGCGACAGCTTCTATGACAGCGCGATAGTCCGGTGCCGATGGTTTCCCGGTCAGCTTGTTGAGTCGCGGCTTGTCGTAGAGGCCGCGTTCGATACGACGGAGTTCGCCGGACTTGGCAAGCCGTTGGAGGGCCTTGTCGACGGCCTCGCGCGAACCGGCATCCGCAAAATCTCCTGGCGTCCAAACCTTGGCAGGTTCGGCACTGATCCGATCGAGGATCTGAGTCGGCAAAGCAGCATGTGATCTAGCATCCATCATGTCCGAAGATTACCGCATATTTCGGACACAAGCGAGTCCGAAGTTTGCTACATATTTCGGACATGCAGACCGTGAACTCACTCTTCAAAATTGGCTTTCGACGAAGTGAGGTTCAGACGACGCCGAGATTGGAAGAGGGGACAATAAATAATGAGGCTATCGCGAACCGAGAATCGCCTTATAGTTGAACCACATTGCCACACTGCGATTGAACCCGAAACCAGTCACATTTTGGAGCAATTTCATGCAACTATTTCGGCTTTGCCACACGAGTCTACTGCTTACATGCATGACCATCTTCCAAGCGTCCGCCCAGGACCTCGCCGAGTGCCCCAACCCGTTGTTCGAGTGCATTGGCCCTGGATCGGGTGGAAGTCCTCCAGGCAATCCACCCGATCCAATTTTCAAACCAGTCGCACCTTTCACGGACAGCTATGTTGATTTCAATCGGTCTTTTGGGGTCATCCGAAATGGCGCGCTTACCGTTTCCCCAGGATCGCCGGAGCTCCAGTCCGACTTGGCTGACTTTCTGACGCGCAATCGCACTTTGATCGATCCGAATACCGCCTACCTGCTTTCTCCTGGCTCGGTCATCGATGCCGATGCCGCAATCGATGGTTTGATCGTAGGCGGTGGGGCACTAACACAATGAGCTTCGTTGGATCGATTGCGGGGTATTTCTTCGTTTCGGCCGGTGTCGGATTCTTGCTTCCGTTTCTGGGGGCGTTGGCATTTCAGCGCGAATCCTGGCGAACCGTCGGTCCGCTCCTACTTGCACTGGCCCTCGTGGGGGCCTGTGCGGGGTTTGCGGGAGGTATGAGCCGGGCTTCGGCTGTTGGCGATGTTATCCCTGCATTTCTTGGGCTGTTGGGTGTCGTTGGAGTCTACCTTTTCGGTGTGGACCAGTCGCGCGGAATAATTGCTTCCTTTGGCGCCGCTGCGCTTTCGATTGCGTTGCTCATCGGTTACGCGTCCGGCTCCCAATATCGGGCCAAGCCCGAAGATCACAGGGATATCCGAGCGCATTGCGCACGTGCATACACGGACGCCGACCTCTTGGGGAATGAGGCCGCCTTTGAAAGATTCCGGCAACAAATGGGAAACCTGTGCGATGCTTCAATGTTTTGGCGGGTGACCACAAGTGAGAAGGAAGAACAGTAAGATGAGTATTCGCTTGATGCCTGGGGTCCTAGGTGCGTTTCTGGCCGGTGCATGGCCAGCTACCGCGGAAGACTTCACATTCGCCTCATGGAACATCGCAAATCTACATCATGAGACGGGCATTCCGCTTCGTGAAGGCTCCCTACCGCGCGAAGATGTAGACTATGAAAGGCTTGCGGCCGTAGCCAACGAGCTTGATGCCGACATTATCGGTCTTCAGGAGATCGGATCTCTGGCCGCTCTGGAGAGAATTTTCTCTCCCGATGCTTACCATCTTGTCATGTCGGACCGTTACCAAGTTGGTGACGAGGAAAAACCGCCGGAAGAGCGAGATATCTTCACGGCTGTCGCCCTGTCCAGAGAGGCCTTCCCTGACTTGCCGTCGATCGAGACTGTTAGCGCGTTTTCTATTCAGCACATCGATCTGAACCAAGCATTGGATGCGGCAGATATTCGACCGACCCGATCAGCAATTCATGTCCAGTTCGAGCTCGAAGGGGAGCAGGTGTCGTTCCTAAACGTGCACCTCAAGTCTTCCTGCCATCAGTATCCTCTCCGAGATGTCGAAGATCAGAACTTTTTCAACCAGCAGCCTTTCGGTTCGAGGTTTGATTGCAGGACCCTTAAGGCGCAGTTGGCGATCCTCGAAAACTGGATCGAGGTTCAACATGCGCTCGGGGTCCGTGTGGTCGTCGCAGGAGACTTCAACCGGCGACTAAACATCGCATATCGCAACCCGACCCGGTATGAAGATTTCTGGGCCGAGTTGAACGACGGGCAGCCCGGAAACTTCATGTTGAGGAAAGGTCCAGAGGGTCGCGACAACGTATGCTGGCCAAGCCACGAAGACCGGTTCGACGAACATATCGATCTGATCGTCTCCGATACAGAGTTCCTAGCCCGCTTCGCGACCGCAAGCTTTGACAAAGTCGGCCTCGGCTTTGACGAAGCGCCCGAGTATGCCGGAAGAGCTCGTCAACGGTTGAGTGACCATTGTCCTGTGCGGCTTGTGGTTGGTGGGTAAGAAGTGAGCTTACCTTTAACGAAGTCGATCTATCATTTGGACCATTACTTGTCCGCTTCACCACACTGAGTCTCCCAATGGAAATGGGAGACAGAAGCTCTCCTGACACTCGCGAATTCACATTCAGGAGCGGGCGCGCCGAGCCTCTCAGGGCCTGTTTGGAAAAGGTGAACGAGCTGCCAGCTTTTGAACCGCACTCTTTCGGCTTCCCATCGATCGAGAAACCGGCCTCGGCCTGATCTCCCGTCTCTACCAACTCTAGCGACCCCTATCCGGGGCGCCTCCGAAGCGACCCGAGAACGATGATCATACGAAACTCAACGTATTCGGCGCAGGCTGCGGCGCAACGCGCGGTTGCCCTCGTCTGGGTCATCCTCTCCAGGGTGTTTTCCCCCGCCTTTCCAGTCGTCTGACACGAGCCATTCCTCGAAATAGATCAGCCATAGACAGGTCCAGGGGATGATGGTGAGGTCCAGACGTTTGCTGGCGTCCCATTGCCCGGTCCCGGGCAGATAGAGACAGAGCCGATCCGGGTTGTGGTATATATGCGGCAGGTCGCGTCCACCGGCGAGCAACCTCAAGTCAGGTTCTACGACCCGAACATCCGGCGTCCCGTCCTTCTCCAGGACAAGAGTGACCTGATACGACCGGGAAAGCGGCGTCGGTTGCGCCTGAAAACGCCATTCCAACCGGCGCGGACCAAGCACCCCCGCGCCAGCTATCGTCTTGGACCTCTGCAGAAACAGGTACTGCTGGGGCAGTGACAGCCGGTTTCTTGTGGTCGATCCCGCCATCGCGTCTAGTCCCCGAAAAACTCGTTCTTGAGAACGGGCGTCGAAGCGGCCGATTTTTGGGTTGTCAGGCCGACACCGGCACCAAGCATGAGAGCGCCCGTCTTGCGCCCTTCGTTCAGCGCATCCATCCGCCGGTTCATGGTCCGGGCAACAAGTTTGTCGCCCAGGTTGTCCTTCATGGAGCCTACAATCGCGTCGAGGCCAACGAGGTCACGCAGGGATTCGAAATCCGCAAGCGCCTTGCTGTGCCATTTGTAGAAAGCCTCTACCCGCGCGGGTTCTTCATTCCAACGCTCGGCAAAATTTTCGCCTTGGGTGGTCTCGTTCCAGACCGCGTAGATCTGGCGACCATTGACCAGGGGCCGCTCGATGAAAACCGGCATCAGGCGGATCGTGTCGATCAGAACCTGAAGTTCGTCGGCGAAAACGTGGCGCCTGACGCACATCTCATAGGATCGCATGGCCAGGGTCGTGATGATGATCGAGATCGGTGCAATCTCCTCCTGAACATGCAGGAATTGCAGATCCCGGTGACGCTTCAGGAGCTGCACGGTCCGTCGCAGAATGCCCTTGACTGACTGACGTACCGGGAAAGGCTCTGTCGTCGCCGCATCGCGCTGTGCCGCGATAATCGACTGCGTCATCCTCGGGACCAGAGCCGCTCGTTCGTCGAAGAGCGTCCGATAGGCCCGAGGATTCGTCGCCTGCCAGTCCTGCAGTTTGCGATCGGGCACCAGCTCACCGCCGTTCATGCAGTTCGGATTGGCAATGGTCGGGGAGATGTCGAGGTGAAAGTCACCGGAGTAGTTCAGGCGCCAGCAGCGCTTCTTTTCTTCCAGGATCGACGCGTAGTAGGCATGTTCGCGCAAGCGCTTTCCGATTGCAGCCTTCAGGCGCGCCGGTGCGATTTCCGGGCCGAGGCCGAGGATGAAGCTGATCAGGTCGACATCGAACTCGTCGCGTCCGATCGGTTTGATCGAGGTGCCGAGTGCGCCAGAGCCGTGCAGGTAGACATGAAGGGAAGCAAGCATCGGGTCACTCGATCCGGCCAACCAGTCCGCGACTGCTTCGTAGCTGGTGCGGGCCTTCTCGAACTGGGTCTGGGTCCATTCCAGCTCCTGGCAGATTTCTTCAAGGATCGTGAAGACCTGCGCCCGCCGCTGAATGGCGGTATCGGTGAGGGGGTGCGAGAAGATCTGGTTCATGCCGCGTTCCGTTCGAGTTGATGCACGGGCACGAACGGCTCGGCAGGTTGCTGGAAGAAGATGGGGATCAGGGTGGGGCTCGCGTGCCGGGCGCTCGAGGCGCCAAGCCCCTTGAGCCTCTGGATCTTGGTGGTGTCGTCGAGGGAAAAGAAACCCTCCGGCACGCTCGGCGAATACCGGTGAACAGCCGTCCGGTCATGCGGATCGCCTGTCAGATGATGGGCAATGCCGAGCGCACCGCGGGACTGCCCGTCCATGAAAAGACTGAGCGCCTTGAATCCGAGTCCGGCCGTGCCGGGGGATTCAGGCAGCATGTAGACCTCGTCGACACAGCCGAGGCTCAGGATGTGCAGATCCTGCGGAGACCAGCCAAGCATCGAGATCGCTTCTACGGTCGCGACGCCCGCCGGATTGTTGCACCAGGTGCCGCCATCAAGGAGCCCGACATCATCCACCGTCTTGTGGCGCGCGAAATAGGTCGGGGCGGCCGACGTCGCCATCGCGGCGTCTAGCGCGGGCTTCCGGTAATCCTTGGTGAGCCGCGGATGATGCGACGTCTTGTAGATGTAGACGCTGCGCTGATCGGCATCCCAGGCCGGGATCAGCAACCGGGTCTCCGCCTCGCCGATGAGCTTGTCGCCAAGGACGGCGTGGAGCTCGTCCCGAAGAGTCGATGCCTCGTGCTTCGGCTTGACCAGGTGACGCAACGACGCGCGCGCATTCCGGGCCTTTCGTCCGAGCCAACTCCTGTCTCCCGCTTGCCCGAAGATCGTCGGCCCGCGATTTTCATAGAGTTCCAGAAGGGTCTTGGCCCGGATGCCGAGGGCGAGGCCGATCGCGAGAATGCCCCCGGTTGACGTTCCCGCAATCAGGTCGAAGTAGCGGCCAATCGGTTCATCAAGGTCTTCTTCCAAACCCGCCAGGAAGGCTGCCGGTTGGGTGCCTTTGATGCCACCGCCATCGATGCACAGGATACGTCTCATGATTCACTTAGCCTTCCGGGGGGTAGGGGTCTTTGCCGTAGGTGTTGCGCTCGCGGATGCGACCGTTGGTTCCGTGGATGAGCATTTCCGAGCCCTGATTGCGGGCGATGTCACGCGCCTGGGTGATCGCGGATTGCTGCGTCGGGTGGATGGCCGTTGCCTTCGCATTGCCGGCGCCTTTCACGGCCCAACCGTCCTTGTGGGGAACAACATGCTGATTTTTCTTGGTCATTTTAATCTCCAAGTGCCTTTTTTTCTTGACGATTCGTCAATCTTGTGTTGATGTATATAGCAAGAAATGTCGTTTATCAACCGACGTTTTCACGGGAGCAGACCATGTTTGGACAACGGTTGCGACTGGCCCGCAAGAAGGCGGGCTTGTCGATGCAGGGGCTTGCCGACCGCACCTCACCAAGGATCACCGCACAGGCCATCAGCAAGTACGAGGCGGACAAGATGAATCCGTCCTCCTCGGTGTTGGTCGGTCTGAGCAAGGCTCTGGGCGTGTCGCTCGATTTCCTGATGGGGGGTCAAGTCGAAGAGCTGGTCGGTGTCGAATTCCGCAAGCATTCCAGCACCTCCGCGAGGGACCGCGCCCATGCGGAGGCCATCGTCATAGAGAGGCTGGAAGACTACCTGGCGATCGAGGACATCCTGGAGATCGCACCGCCGGATGACCCGTTCGGCGATCTGGTGTCCGATGTCGTCGAGAGCTACGAAGAACTGGACCTGTTAGCACGAGAGCTGCGAAGGCATTGGAAGCTCGGAAACGATCCAATTCCCAGCATGTCGCGGCTGCTTGAGGACAAGGGCATCAAGGTCATCGAAGCCGATTTCGCCGAGCGCTTCGATGGGCTGGCCTGCGAGGTACGTCGCAGTGAAGGCCGAAGTTCCACCGATGTCGTTGTGGTTTCAAGCCGCACCAATGTCGAGCGCAGACGGTTCAATCTGGCCCATGAACTGGCGCACCGTGTCATTCGGGTGACCGGAAACCCGGCGATCAAACTCGAGAAGGCGATGAACCGTTTCGCCGGTGCGTTCCTGATACCCACCGATCACCTGATCGAGGAGGCCGGTCCCTCTCGCAGCGGCATGACCTATATGGAGATCATGCGACTGAAGCGGCTCTATGGCGTGTCGGCAGCCGCGATGCTGATGCGTCTCGGACAGGTTGGCATCCTGCCCCAGTCGATGATCGACTACGCGTTTCGGACCTACGCACGGCGCTGGCGCACCAGCGAACCGGACGAGATACGGGATGACGAAGGGTTCGGTGCTTTCGAGCATCCGCAGCGGTTTGAGCGCCTGGTCTGGCGAGCGCTCGGTGAGGAGCTGATCTCGCCGGTACGCGCCGCTCAGATGCTGCACCTATCGCTGTCCACCGTTGAAGAGAACATCAGGGGATAGTGCGTCTCGTGGCCCGCGTGATCGTCAACGATGCCAGCTGTTTGATCGATCTTCGGAAGGGTCGGTTGTTGCACGTCCTGTGCACCCTACCCTACGAGTTCATCGTGCCACTGCCCGTTCGCGCCAGCGAGATACTGGATTTCACACCTCAGGAATGGGCACTCCTCGACGGTAGCGGCATGGCGACGTATGACCTGCCGCCTGCCCAAGTCGGCCAGGCATTCGGCATCAAGAAACGGCACGGACGTCTGTCGGCGAACGATTGCTTTTGCCTCGTGACGGCACAGGTGCATGCAGAAGCTATTTTGCTCACCGGAGACCGTTTGCTGCGGCGCGTGGCCGAGGACAACGGGATCGCCGCACACGGCGTTCTATGGGTGGTCGACCAACTACTGAGGGACAGCCTTTGCGATCCCAAGCTGCTTGAAACGGCATTGACGCTTTGGCGGGACGACAAGGCGGTCTTCTTGCCAAATCAGCTCATCGATAACCTGCTGCGTCGGCTGCGATAACGGCGGCATATCGTTCCTCCGGATGGTGACGACGCGGATCCAGTGCCGCCAAGAAACCTCCATCTCCTGAGGAGCAGGAAGTACAGGTCACGGAAATTCAACCTCGACAAGCCGCAGCCAAGCACCATCTTCGGACGCATCGGCATCGACGACGTTTTCAGGACCGGCAAACAGCACGACATTGGCAGCCGCAGATCCCAAAGCCGAAACGTAGCGGATGCCGTGGGGGCTCCCTACAGAGAATGGCCAGTCTCTGAAGAACTCGGTGACGATCTGGGTCGGGATGTAGTCGACATTCACACGATTGTCCTGCTCGACCGGCTCCGCCATCTCTCGAGTCAGCTGGTGCAGAAACGACAGGCCCTGACGAACCCGCCGAGGCGCACTCGAAAAGAACCCCGGAATCCGTGGAAGCTCGGCAAGGTCGACCAGGATGATCGGCATCTCGGTTTGAAAGCGCGCCAGAACAGGCTCGTCTGCGCGGGCCTCGGCGATTGCGGAAGGTCCGTCTTCCGCGCCATAGAACATAGGGATCCCAGGCGGGTTCATACGGTTTGATTGCAGACAAATGCGGGCAGGCGGCGGGCCAAGGGCGGCGGCCGTAGGTTCGAACGGCGGGACGGTCTGGTTCCGCACGCGATAGTAGGATTGCCCGACAGGCACCGAACGCACCAATCCCAGTTCTTCGATGAGCTCTGCAAGTTCCACTAAAAACATGCCGGCAGAACGTTCATCCGGGTGCGACACATCGCTTGCGCCGACAGAGTGAAAAAAGAACCTTCGCTCCGACATCGTAATGCGTCGAAAATCGCGCCAGCTAAACGCCATGCTGTCGTCGAATTCGAGGGAAAGCCAGTCGTACTCACACCAGACATCGTCCTCGATCTCGCCCAGCAGATCGTACATCAGCCGGTCGTGATCTCGAGCTTCGATAACGAGGCCAATTTCGTCGAAAAGCAGCTCTTGTGTATCCCAATGCGACCCCAGGTAACCACCTTCACGGGAATCGTAGGGCAACTGGTCGACTGCGGCGCCATAGAATGTTCGCATCCGGCCTTCGATGAACTCCGCGATCTCTTCAAGGGGCAAAACCTTCCGTCGACGCGCGCGGCAATAGCTGCACCTGCCGCGGTCCCCATCGTTCCGGACAATGTCCTTGAGATCTTCGTCGCCAAAACACTTTCTGCAGACGTATCTGTCGGAAACGCTGTCTTGTCGGAAGTTGGCGGGGTCGATGCGGCTCATTGCACTAGGGTATCAAAGGGCTGGAGGTTCGATAAACTCTGGCGGAAGATATCTGTCTCACTATGTGGGTTCGACAAGATTCGGAAGCTGGAAAGCCAGATCAAGCCGCTCCAGAATCCGGGCAGCCAGAGTCTCGGTCGCCGTCCAGCCCGGTGTGTAGCTATCCGGCGTCAGGCAAAGTGTCAGGACTCCGATGGTCCCACGATCCATCGCATCCTTGAGGCCTGTGGCTACGGCGTCAATGTAGTCATCGGAGACCATCATGCGAATGTCCGACTCAAACTGGCAGTAGAAATAATCCAGGTCGATGTTGACGATCCATGGCCCTTCCCGTTCGGCAAGCCAATACGAGAGATTCTCAGGTAGTTCCCATGGCGAACTGTACATCGGATGGCCGAAGTTCGGTGGGTCCCCATCTTCATGGGTCAGGCAACGGAAGGTCGTGAGGCTGTCCCCGAACTCCCGCAGGTAGATGGAGATATAGTTGTCCCAGCGGATGACAGGACAATCGAAGTCGTCGCTCTGGTAGGTCTTCCCGAGATAGGCATCGATCCCGGCCGCCCAACTTGGCAAATGCTTGAGCCACTCGTCCAATCGGCTCTGAAGCGCGTCGGGATGACGGTCGATGTGTATGAGGGAATGGGGTGTGGTGAGATCGAGTTCGTTCAGCCAGCACCACAGGGCTGCACGATGATTGTCCATCACGTAGACATTGCCCGCTTTGCAGAGAAAATTCTGTTCGACGGACCCTGAATGGTTTCGTCCCTTGAAGGGGACGATCCACTCCCATTCGGTTATCATTCGTGTTCGCCTTTCAATGATACTCAACCCTCATTTCTTTGGAGTTCCAACTCCGGCAGGTCCCGCAGACTCTGCAGATCGAAGGTCACCAGAAACGTCTCCGTGGTCACGAAGGTATGCGGCGCCCCGGGCCGCGGCGACCGCGGCCCGCTGGCGATGAGGTCCTTGTAGCGCAGCCGGGCCAAGAGATCGCGGCTGACCTCCTTGCCGAAGATGTCGGCCAGCCCCGCCCGGTCGATTGGCTGATGATAGGCGATGGCGCAGAGCACGCCCATTTCCATCTCCGTGAAGGCGAGGGACTGGTCCCCAAGGTCGGCGGCGGCCTTGATCGCGTCCGCGAACTGCGTCTTGGTCCGGAACATCCATCCACCCGGTACCTGCGCCAGCTCGTAGGGACGGCCGGTGAGTTCGGCCTGGATGTCGTCGATCAGCATCTCGACCGAAGCCCCCTGCCCCACCACGCGGGCCAGGTCCTCGCGACCGACCGGCGAGGCACTGGCGAAGAGCACCGCTTCGACCCGGCCCATCCATTCGCGCCAGCGCAGCTCCTGCGGCAGGTCGTCGAGCTCCCGGTCAAAGACGGCGCCCTCCTCCGCCGCCGGTTTCCGTTTTCGGGTCGCGGTCGTCATGGCGCAATCCCGTAGAGCCGGAACGTCGGTCGCCCGGTCAGTTCCCGCGCCACGCCCAGCTCGACCAGCCGGTCGCAAAGCCGCCGCGCGGCCCGGTCGGTCATCGGAATGTTGGTTCCTCGGATGCGCGGCGACAGTATCGACGCCGGGGCTACCGCATCTTCGGTCAGGAACAGATCGACGGCCGCGCTTGATCCTTTTGCTCGCAGTTTCGGCGCCACGGACCGAAGGGCCTCGGCGCGGCGGGCAAGA
This sequence comes from Roseovarius sp. THAF9, assembly GCF_009363715.1. Classification (NCBI taxonomy): domain Bacteria; kingdom Pseudomonadati; phylum Pseudomonadota; class Alphaproteobacteria; order Rhodobacterales; family Roseobacteraceae; genus Roseovarius; species Roseovarius sp. THAF9. The sequence continues at coordinate 49,234 of NZ_CP045406.1, read as the reverse complement.
TCCCGCGCCAGTCGAACCGTCTCCTCGATGGTCTCGAGGATCCGGATCTGAAGCGCCAGCTCGGCCCCCTGCTCACCCGCCGCCAGATCGCGCAGCACGGTCTTGGTGAGACGCTGCGCCGAAACCGGCAGAACCACCGTCCAGTTCAGCGCACGTGCCAGGACGATGTCCGAGAGCAGACACGCGACCCGCTCCGCCCGGTCGTCGGTCTCGAGCACGGCGCGCAGGACGGCGACGCAACCCGCCAACGGCCCATGCGTCCGGGCGCGTTCCAATCCCACGTCAAGCCAGACGCCCACCTCGCCAGCGAACTCCGCACCAACGAAGTCGGCGATCTCGCCTGTCCGGCCTCCGCGAAGCCGGACGCCTTCGCGCCAGAACGCCAGAAGCTCGCCATCCGGCCCCCGCGCTTCGCCCGGCAGTGTCAGGTGGTAGGCATCCCGGATATCCGCCTCCCGCGCCAGCCGCCCTTCTAGTTTCGAGGTAACGGTTGCCGCGCTCAGCGCCAGTCGATTGGCAAGCAATTTCACCGGCACGCCATACCGCTCATCGCCGATCAGTTGATCGAGCACCGTGAGCGCCGCCCCAGACCGAAAGGCCACAGTTTCAAGGGTTTCGGCACGAACGGAGGTGACCCAGCCGGGCAGCTGCGGTAGGGTGCTGAGGTCGTCCGAGATGGCAATGGACTGATATGTCATGCCACAACACTAGTCTCTCGCGGCGCTTTCGTCCACAATATGATGTCGAAACCGCCCCGCCTTGCCCCTCTCCACTATGTCCAATAAGTTTGCCATATCGTGCCCTTCGTGAGACATAAAACATCCGCTACGCGCGACAGGTGCAGCGACATAGACAGTGTTTAGACTACGCAGACAAGATTCTTTATCCTTAGCGCGTAGTTTTGCATTCATCATATTGATATTGTTAAATTTTATTTGACTGAGCGTAAGTTTCCCGCCCTCGGATGGTCTGGACCACTCCGACGCCATCATCAGTGCCTCATCGCTCGCCAAATCGGCGGTGAGGAAGGCGAGAAAATTGGCCTCTTCGGCCTGTTCGGTGTCGGAAACACCTTCTGAGGCCCCCTGCCCTTCCCCACTATCGAGTGACGCCAGATCGCTACGGCGAAGCACCTCCAACAACCAGCTGCTGCTTTTCAACTGACGCTCGGCTTCGGTCGCCATCTCGCCCTTCTTCAGGTGATCAAGGCGTTGCCCCGTGCCCTCGCCTTTCGCCTCACGCACTGCTTCGAGGATCCGGGCCTTTGGCACACGGTTCAGGCAGGTATCGACCGTCGGCTCCCATCCCGCCTCGTCCATGTAGAGGTCGGCCGCCTGGGCAAGCAAGTGGGCTTGCGCCATCCTCCGTGTCAGACCACTGGCGAAGATGCCGGCACCGCAGGCCTTCACCTTCTCGTGGAGTGCGTTGATCTCAAAACTGAGGCAATGCGCGAGCAAGGACAGCCGGCTCCCTTGATCAAAGGAGGTCAGGTAGTCCCAGAGAGCGGCATCGTCTCCAAGCGATAGGTCGGCCTCCCACTCCGTGTGGCGTTCGTCCATCAGCTTGGCCGCCACGCTGTCTTTTAGATCGCTCGCGTGCGCGGACATATAGACGTGAGGCACCGAAGCCTCGAGGCAGTTGCCCGCCGAACTGGACGTCCTGAAGGTGTCGTGGACGAGCTTCAGAAGCATCAGTTTCAAGACGCCGTCAGGCGAACACCCGACAGCTTCGCGCAGTGCTAGTGTCCGGTGCGCCGTCAACTCCATCCAGCCGCTCGGGCACCCTGCCCCGCCCCACATCTGTCGAATTCCTGACCTGAGTCCATAAGAGCTTCTACGACGAGATGCTTGACGAGTTTCGGATCATTGAACATCTAGACAGCGCACACGAGATCATCGTTCCAGAACGCATGCGTCAGGATGACGATCGGGAAGTTACTGTTGGGCGCCACCTACCTTTTTCACCGTCGCGCGACGCGGCATTCATGGATCACTTTGACAAACGGTTTCAGATTGCGGCGCGGTCCTCGAACGGACGGATCATCGCGATTGCATCCACCCATCACCGGCTGAACTACATCCACCCTTTCCCAGATGGCAACGGTCGTTTCAGCAGGATGATGTCTCATGCTATAGCCCTTACAGCTGGGATTGAAGGCCAACGGGCTCTGGTCCTTTTCGCGTGGACTGCCCCGCGGGCTGACCGATTGGGGCGAGTATAAACGGATGATGGATTTTGCAGACAGCCCCCGACGAGGAGACCGTGACGGGCGCGGTAAATTATCCGAGACAGCATTGAAGACGTTCAGCGAATGGTACCTAAAGGTGACGCTCGGCCAAATCAGCTTTTCGGCAAAACTCTTCGATCTTGGCGAACTGGATCAGCGGTATCGTCGTCCTGTTGCAGAAACCATCGATGACATAGCGAGCGCCGGAACTGATCTCCGCCGTTACTTCGGCACGGCGCCCTAGACAGGGCAACGCGCAGATTGTGCTCAAGACGTCCGAGTGTACTGCTCGCATCACGCTGAACAAACTGACCGCTGCCCGATACCTGGCTTCCACCTCGCCGAAGACGCCCGTTTGGTTGGCGTTTCCGTTGGATTATCGAGAGCGACTTTTTGCAAACCTTTTTGGTGACGGTGACCCGGCGGTGGAGCGCTAGAATTACAACGAGAGAACACTGATCGTATTCTGCAACGATTGGCGGCGGGAACCACTGTGTCCATTTGGTGTCCAATTTGTCCACCGCGGTGGACATCTTCAGTTCCGGGGCAAGCTAATGACCGCACATCGTCCCTTGAGCTGGTCTTGGCGCGACCGCCTTTGTAGCTCTCGGAATGATGGCGCTTTCATGAGCGTGGTTTTCCGTCGGACGTCCACCGCGGTGGACACTAGCCGACACACTCGTTGGTCTTGGACGCGCGTTTAATCAGAGCGGCCGGATCAAATTGGGTTTGACGTTGGCCCAGAGTGATACTGTGAAAGTAGGCTCCAAAATCCCTGATGCGTTGCCCTAGCTGTAGCATGATGAAAATCGCGCACGAAGCCTTCTGTGCTCCTATAGTTTTCTTTGCTTTCTCGAACGTTTCGGGGTGAATGCCCATCATCGGCGCAAGTGTTCGGGCATGGTTTTCAATGTCTAACCAACTTCTAAGTCTCTGTGTCGAGAAAGATGTCGCTTGATTGCAGACTGAAGTTAACAAGTCGGGAGTCAGGGCTTCATTGCCTACGTTGCTTTCTAAATCTTTTTTTCCTTTTTCAGATCTAGATTGGTGCCGGACAATTTGTCCGTCATTGGCGGGCAATTCCATAGTTTCTGGCGGGTCATCCGGGGTGGACAAATTCTGGCATTCTGCGTCTGTGTCGGCGAGCAGTGCGCGGTATTCGGGGAGGCTCAGCTTCCTTCGTAGCGTTTTTCTTGCGTGGTTGATGAATGTGTTGCTGGGATCATGCTCTTCCAAATGGGCGAGCTTTGTAAGGATCTGTTTGCGGACAAATATCCGATCCCGCCGGTTATTCTCCATTTCTTGCGCGATGGTGATAAGCTCGCTCGCACGTTGGAGTAGGGGGGCGAGCGATAATCCATAACTGATGCACTCCCCGCCGGATGAACGAACGCGGTAGCGCTTTCGGTTCGAGCTGTCATTGCGCTTGATGAATCCGAGTTCAACGAAGCGGTTGATGTGTCTGCGAAGTGTCCGTTCGTCGATCCCGCCAACGCGATGGCAAATGGAGTAATTTGATGCAAAAACCGTTTCGCCATGGCCAGGCTTCAGAAAGCTGAGCATTGCTTGAAGGGTCTGGATGTGACCAGGGCGAAGCCCGAAAACGCTGCGCGCGTCTCTCAGTGCCCGGAAGATGGTCCAGATATCGATTTCAGATGAGGGAGTTGAGCCGCGCGATGCATCGGCACCAGCAGCCTCGATTGATAGTTTTGTAAATGCCATGGTTTGATCGCGATGACCGTTTGGCCCACAGCTTCCCTGTCTCTTCCCAAGGTTTCACCTGGGAAAAGGCAATAAAAATCGGTTCACCGAATCGGTGACTCTTGACCGGTTTACTGGAGGTTGCTACATCATGAGTGCTAATCGAATGATGAGGGCTCTCCAGGGGAAACTTTGGGGGGCTCTTTTCTTTCTGGCCGTCGCTTTTCTCCTTTGCTCGGGTTCCTCCTTGTGGCTTGGGTTAGGACCCAGAGCCGCTCTCATTCCGCCACGTATCGAAGAGTTGCAAAAGCGCAGCTTCCGCATGCTCCTCGAGCCACTGGCCGAATTCAGGGTTGTCCTTTTTGGCGATCTTGATGGCGATCGCTTTCTGATCGACTGTCAGCGTTCCGACAGTGTCGCCGCTCTCATTCTTGACGACAGACGTCACGCCGCGATTGGCCGGTTTCTTGTCTGCTCGCGCCTTGTGCGAGCAAGCAGAATAGACCGCCTGAAATCTCTCGGGGCTTGGAGTGTCGTCGGGCAGGGCGGCAATCACCTCTTTGGCCGAATTCACCAAGTCTACCTTGTCCGATAGGGCCGCCAAATCACCCCACTGCCGTCTTCCGATGCCATGTGCCGGCCCGATAAGCTGAACAAGCCCATCAGGCAATTGATCGATAACGACTCGGTGGTTGGACACGCCTTGCCGGGTTAACCCCAAAGCATCCTGAATGACACCAGGTTTATATCCAAGCTCCTGCATCTCTTTGATAAACATAGATTTTTCTATGAACGACGGATCGAGTCGAAGGTTGTTCTCCTGACCCTGTGCAATAAGCGAGGCGTCGTCGTCCAATGTGCGAACGATTGCCTTGACCGGTCCTCCGATCTTGCGGATCGCCGCCAGCCTACGGCGCCCGTAGATCACGCGATATCTGTCGGGTTGGCCCGTTGGGCGAACCATGATCGGCACTTGTTGGCCATGCTTGCGAATGCTCTCGGCAAGCTCGTCTATGCTCGTATCTTCCAGCACCAACCGATCGCGAAGGCCATCCATGTCAATCTGATCGGGTTCTATGTCCCGGATCGAATTGGCCGTGATTTCGCGCAACGAGTCCCGTAATCCACCAATAGAGCCGGGCAGCTTTGCAGCTTTTTGCAAGGTAGGGGAGGGAGCCGCGCTCTCTTTTTCGTCCTTCGGAGGTTGGTTGAAAATGTTTCTGGCCATCAGCGACGCCCCCATGCCATTTGAATCGTCTGCTCCAGTTCATCGGCAACGCCGTTCACGCTGGTCAGAGCGCGATCAATCGTTTTCCGGATGAACTGGCCGGGATCAACTTCATAGACGGTTTGCTGGGTCATTCCGGCGTCAGAGATTGCGGTAGACTTCAGCATTGGTTCGGTCATGACCTGGCCGGCGAGAATTGATCTCAGGTAGCCAGCCATTTGGGTCTGTGGCCCGTCTGACGGCTCATATCTAGTGATCAAAAATTTTACGAAATCCCATGTCACACGTCGACCGATCGCTTCTTCCACTGCCTTGACCGTTTCTGACGCAAGTTTCAGGAATTGGCTCATGGAAGCGATGTCCAGCATGCCTGGTACGACCGTCACCAGGAGCCCCGTAGAAGCCGCCAATGCCGTGAGGGTCAGAAAGCCGAGTTGAGGGGGGCAGTCGATCAGTACAATGTCGTAATTTGCCTCTACCTCCTCGAGGGCCAAGGCGAGGCGCTCCGCAAAAATGGGCTGCATCCGACGGGCGAGCGCGTTTGCTGTCTCGGTTTCGTACTCCGAGAGCATCAAGCCCGCCGGGACCATGTCGAGCTTGTGAAAGTAGGACTTCTGGATCACGTCAGCGAGCGGAACTTGATCCTCATATCTCAGAGCATCATAGATTGTTCCGCCTTCGGCGAACTCGAGTTCAGGCCGAAAGCCGAAAAATGTGGTCAAACTTGCTTGCGGATCGAGATCCAAGACCAAAACACGGTAGCCGCGCAAGGCATACCGCTGTGCAAGATGTATCGTCGCTGTTGTTTTTGAAGAACCACCTTTGAAGTTCACGACGGACAGCACCTGAAGCCGGTCGCCATCGCGTCGACCTGGCCGATAAGATTCGGCGTTCTTTCCCGTGCGCTCCAAGATGTTGCGCAATTCGTCTACTTCTTGGGCTGTGTAGAACCGGTGCCCGCGGTTATCAGTATGCACTTCCGGGAAGCTACCGTCCTTGTGCCGGTTGCGCAGGTTAGACGTGCTTACGCGCAGGAGACCGGCAACTTCGGTCGAGCTGAAACGCCGCAGGGCTTTACGCTCTTCGGGTTCGAAGGCGATCTTCATCTGCCGATCCAGGGACTCGGCCAGATTGTCGGCAAACGTGCCGATGTCAGAAGAGCCTATGCATTGCGCATATCCAACGTTACGATCATCCATATCCTGCCGCCCGCTCTTGGCCTCTATAAAGGCTCTTGATCATTTTGACGACGCACAACGTGAATGACGCAATTTGCCGTCAGAATGGGAATGCCACGATCCAGCGAGTCCGGCAAGAAGAATCTAGATGTAGTACAAAAGTTATCCACAGCACCAATTGCGATCGATCTGTTGGCGCATAGTTAAGTAAATGAAAGTAATAATATAATCTCGATCCAGTAGATCGTTTCTTGCGAAAGCAAGGCAAACTTACCTGCTGAGAAACCGGCTTGGTATCATTGGTCGATGGTTCCGCTGGATCAATGCGAACCGGATGATTCTTCAAAATATTGGACGACAACAGGTTCAGTTGCGATGGCTTGTAGGCATATTTTCCACGCAGTACCGGCACGGCGATGGGTTTGCTCTTGGAGCAAGATGGACGTACATTGAACGTCGTTTCTCCAAACCTTGAGAGGACAAGATGCGAGTCGCAAAATTGGGGAGTTATCTGGCTGTCCGTTTGCCCGCCGACCTTGTGGCTGAACTTGGCTTGAAGGCGGGTGATGAGATTGACCTGGTAAAGGACGATGAGACTGTGCATGTTCGGCGTCAGCCTCGCGCGGATGAAATCTTCAAAGCACTGAAGCGGTTTCAGGGCAAACTGCCCAGTGAGACGCGTCTGTGCCTCGACGCTGTGCACGAGCGCTGAAATCGCAGAAACGAATGCCTTTTTTATCTGATCGCTGATGATCCAAAGGCAGATCGAGCAAAGACATCCAAGGGCAGGGGCCCTGGACCTGAATGAGGCTGCAGTAAATGGCTGGAAGAATGCAGGGTTCAGCCGTGAGACCACCGCATCCTCTCTTCTGGAAAGTTATGACATGGCTGTGTTGCGAAGGAGCAAGCCGCTCGATGCTTTCCAGCAGCATTCTACACTGCCTTAAGCTTTTAGCCGGATGCCCTAGCAATTGGGCTATATCCAAGAGTGGCACAAAGTGGGTTGCTTTAAGCGTACTTCATATGCCATTGACTTATACGCCAATGAAGCATAATTGGTAATTCGAGATGACACGACTGCAGACGGTGGTGGAACTGCCCGAATTCCAAAGAGAGGTGGTCCTAGATTTTAGACCAATTTTCAGCCTGGTTAAGATGGATCAGGGCTTCATTTAGGCTGCTATTCTCATTGGTTGTTTTTTGCTGGCATAGGCCTCGTCTGGGGTCAACAAGCCGTGTGTTGAGTGAGGGCGTTCGGAGTTATAGTAACTCAGCCACTGGCCGATCCCGGCGCGCATTTCTGATCCCGTCTCAAAGGCATTCAGATACACGCATTCATATTTCAGCGACCTCCACAGCCGTTCAATCATGCGGTTGTCACGCCATGCGCCTTTACCGTCCATGCTGATTTTGATCTTTGCTTCGGTCAGCACGTCAATCCACGCGCCGCTGGTGAACTGGCTGCCCTGATCGCTGTTGAAGATGTCCGGATCGCCATGTTTAGCGAGCGCTTCTTTCAAAGCCTCGACGCAAAAGTCCGCGTCCATGCTGTTGGACAACCGCCAGGCCAGCACCTTGCGGCTGTGCCAATCCATGATCGCCACGAGATACAAGAACCCGCGCCGCATTGGGATGTAGGTAATGTCTGCGCACCAAACCTGGTTCGCGCGATCAATCACCAAATTGCGCAACAGGTATGGCCAGATCTTATGCTGAGGATGTTTCTTGCTGGTGTTTGGCTCCTGATAGATCGGGACCAAACGCATGAGGCGCATAAGACGGCGGACCCGATGACGACCACATTGGTGGTTGTTGCGCTTCATATGCCGCGCCATCTGGCGCGATCCATACCACGGCGTTTCCAGGAACTGCTTATCAATGATCTCCATGAACCGCAGGTTCTCAGCGGTCTCACCGACGGGCTGATAATAAAGCCGTGACCGCGATAGCTGCAACAGTTCGCACTGTTTGCGCATGCTTAACTTATGATCCCGGCTCACCATTTTTTGCCTCGCGTCCCGAGCAACTGATGCGAGGCTTCGGCTAAAAAATCCCGTTCCACCACCAACTGGCCGATCTTCGAGTGCAGCTTGTCGACATCGGCGGCGCTGACCTGTTCTGGGGCCGCACCACGGCGCGTGAATGCTGTCGCCATGTTATCTATCGCTGCGCGCTTCCACGTTCCGATCTGCGTGGGATGAACGCCATACTTCTTGGACAACTCCGCCAGCGTCATCTCCTCGCGGATCGCTTCAAGCGCGACCCTGGCCTTAAACTCTGGTGAATGGTTCTTGCGTTTCTTCATTTTGGATCGTCACTTTCATCATGCGATCCACCTTAACCACTGGTCCGAATTTCCGCGACCACCTCTAAGGCGTGCCAAAGCAATCATGTCGGAACAAGAGCGCGAGGCTGCAATCAACTTCATTGCTGCTAATCCTAATGACGGAGTGTCACTCGGCGGCGGGCTTCGCAAGGTCCGCATCCCAAGAAGCGGGGGTGGCAAGAGCGGCGGCTTCAGGACGTTGTATGTATTTGGCGGTAACCATATGCCAATCTTTCTGATCACGGTCTTCGCCAAGAATGAGAAGGCCAACCTGTCAAAGGCTGAGCAAGCCGCAGCAGTTGAAATGAGCAAGACGCTTGTCGCTAAGTATGGAGACGGAACATGACTGCATATGAATCGGTGTCGAAAGGCCTGGAAGAGGCGTTGGCATTCGCCGATGGCGACGTGTCCGTCGCCAAGGTTCATGAGGTATCTGTTGGCGATGTCGACGTGGCCGAAGTTCGCCAACGAACTGGTCTCTCACAGGCCGAATTCGCTCGAAGCATAGGAGTAGCAAAGGGCACGCTCTTGAACTGGGAACATGGGCGTCGACACCCGACGGGCCCTGCTCAAGTCCTGCTGGCCTTGATCGCAAAGAAGCCATCGGTGGTTCAGGACCTATTGCGAGGGGCTTGATCCGTGGCGCACGCGATCCCTTTGATACTCCTGTCGAGGATACGCTCAGTGAAGCCTGAGAACTTCTGAGCTCGGAAGCACGGTGAGTGATGTATCATCGGTTAGGAGATAGCGGTAATCCTACATCTACTCCAACATTCCTAGCTTTTCTGCACGTTCAAGCAACATCTTCACCGAAGACGGCTGCCAGCTGGTGCGGCCACGCCGGGTGTGCTCACGCATGGATTCCAGCCTTTCACAAATCGCCTGTAGCGTGATTTCGGGGTTCGCGCCTTTGATGGCAGCCACGATAGCCGGCAGGCGGTCGTCGGTTTCGCGGCGTCCGGCGCGGCCAAGCACTTCATCGGGCAGAAACCCGTCGCGCACATATGCCTTCACGGCGCGGAGCATTCGGCTTTGGGTCCAATGACGATCTGGGGGCAGGGGGCCATTGATGATCCGCAGCACGTCTTCCCAGGCCATATACGGGCGCAGGCGGCGCACATGGGGCACCCAATCTTGCGCGGTCTCGTTCAGGCGCTCCATGTAGCCGTCCTGTCGCGCCAGCCGCACCTTGCGCAGCGCGGCGGGGTCTTTGGTGCGAAGCCCAGGATTGCCACCAACGCGCCCTTTGGCGCGCGCAGAGGCGAGCCCGGCCTTTGTGCGTTCACGGATCAGAGCGCGTTCGAACTCGACCGCAGCGTCCAGAACATGCAGCGTAAACTTACCCTGTGGTGAGGACGTGTCGATTGGGTCTTGGAGCGAGCGGAAGAAGGCGCCTTTGGCCTCTAGACGCTCAATCACCTCGAGAAGATGCGACAAGGACCGCGCAAGCCGGTCGATCCGCACGACGACCAGTGTGTCGCCGCTCTGGACCCGCTCAAGTACACGAGCAAGCACAGGACGCGCGCGATTGCCGCCAGAGGCGTGTTCTTCGAATATCTCGACGCATCCCGCGGTTTGCAGTGCCTCAGACTGGGGTAGGGAGGTCTGATCTTCTGTCGATACGCGCGCAAAACCTATCAGGGGCATGAAATCGGGCCGTTTACAATTCAGGGTATCGCCAATAAACGACCGATGAATCGCGCGATCAGAGCCCCGCGGCTTTAGTCAGGTTCACCCGGAACCGATCCCGACGGCGCTGGTAGCGACGTGTCATCTCGGCCGAGGCGTGTCCGAGCTGTTTCTGGACGTAGCGCTCGTCGACCTCGGCCGAACTCGCGAGACCCGCACGCAAACTGTGACCGGAGAACAGGGCGAGGCGGTCTTTCTCCGGCAGGTCGGCCCGGATGCCGGCGCCCAGGGCGGTGCGCTTGATCAGGCGTGCGACGTGTTTGTCGTTGAGCCGCGTTTCCGATGCGCGTTTGCCGTCGCGTGAGGTGCCGACAAAGACAGGCCCGAAGTCGATCCTGGCGAAGTGCAGCCATTGCTCGAGGGCGTGGACCGGGCAGCTCTGCTTCTTGGAGCCGCGGCCGATCTCGACCTCGCGCCAACCGGTCTTGGCATTGAGGGTCAGGAGGGCGCCTTTCTCCAGGATCTCGACCCATCCGCCACTGTCTGGCGTGTCGTCCTTACCCACATCGAGGCTCACGATTTCCGAGCGACGAAGGCCTCCAGCGTAGCCAATCAAAAGGATCGCCCGATCCCGCAGGCCGCGCAGATCGAAGGGAAGGGTGGCGACCATCGCGAGGATGTCTTCGGCCAGGATCGCGGCCTTCTGAACCGGCGGGCGAGCATGCTTGCGCTTGATCCCCGCCAGGACAGTCGCGATGTGGCGGTTCTCGCGATCGAGAGTGAAGCCCCGCTGGGCGTAGTTCCAGGCCAGGCCCGACAGGCGGCGATCAATCGTGCTGACCGCGAGGGCAGGGGAGGGGCCCGACCCGGACGCCAGGTCCGCGAGATAGAGCCCGATCATCTCCGGGGACGGGGGCAGTGGCTCCGCGCCTTTCATCCGGCACCAGCGTGCGAAGTGGGCCCAGTCCTTGGCATAGGCCTTGAGCGTGTTCTCGGACGCCGCCGCCCGGGCGTAATCGCGCGCGGTGTCGACCAGGCGATCCAGCGTGCCCGACCCGGCGACATGGGCGGGCAGGGCGATGCTATTGGGTGCCTCTTGCTCGCTCTCGTCGCCGCGCGCATCATCGACCGCACCGGAGGGCGCTGACGTTGATTTCTCGGTCTCTGAGTCCATTGTTTCCCTGAAAACCCGCTGATTTTGAGACTGTGCCGCAGCGTATCTAGATATGTCCGATAAGGCAAACTTATTGGACATAGTCTAGAGCGGCAGGGTGGGGCGGTTTGCACATCATATTGTGGACGAAAGCGCCGTGAGAGAATAGTGTTGTGGCATGACATATCAGCCCCCCGCTATCTCCGACGACCTGAACACCCTACCTCAACTACCGAGCAGGGTCACCTCTGGGCGGGCGGAAACCCTCGAAACTGTGGCCGTTCGATCCGGGGCGGCGCTGACAGTGCTCGACCAGCTGATCGTCGATCCCAGGCATGGCGTGCCCGTGAAACTGCTCGCCAACCGGCTGGCGCTCAATGCCGCGACGGCGACCTTGAAATTGAAAGGCCGGTTGGCACGCGAAGCGGATATCCGCGATGCCTATCATCTGACGCCGCCGGGCGAGGCACGGGGCCCCGACGGCGATCTCCTGGCGTTTTGGCGCGCCGCCGTGCGTCTTCTGGCAGGCGGGACGGGTGAGATGCCGACTTGGTCGGCGCCGACTTCACGGGCGACGTAGGCGTCTGGCTGGCATTGCCAGCTTGCTACCGCATCTTGACGCGACTAGCGTTTTGTCATGAAGATACCATCTGAGATGCCGCGCCTGAAGGGCTATCGTTTCCCCCGTGAAGTCGTGGCCTATGCCATATGGGCCTATCAGCTTCGCGCTCATCACGGCGGAAGTAGAGGATCTGCTGGCTGAACGCGGTATAACCGTCAGCCGGGAAACCGTGCGCAAATGGGTGAACCGATTTGGTCTGCATTTCGCCGATTGCATCAAGCGTGACCGTCCCACAGCTGCAGACAAATGGCATCTGGATGAAGTCGTCGTTCCGATCAGCGGCGTGAAGCAGTGGTTGTGGCGAGCGGTGGATGCGAACGGGGACGTGCTGGATATCCTTGTGCAGCCGCGCCGGAACGCTAAAGCTGCCAAGTGTTTCCTTACGCGGCTGATCGCCCGCTTTGGCAAACCGCGTGTTGTCGTTACGGACAAATTGCGCAGTTACCTCAAACCGATCCGGACCCTCGCGCCTGAAGCTGACCATCGGGCACACAAAGGGCTCAACAACCGCATCGAGGGTTCGCATCGGCCGACCCGCAAACGAGAGAAGGTCATGGGTCGCTTCAAATCGATCCAACAGACGCAAAGGTTTCTCGCGGCCCACGACCAAATCAACACGATGTTCAGACCCCGCCGCTACCGCCTCTCCAACATCTCATACCGCCACGCAAGGTCCGATGCCTTCGACCTGTGGCAAGGTTATGCGCTCGAAATGACCGCTTGAGAAAATCGCCTCTGGTCACCGTTACAGGTCAGTGCCTTTAAGTTGGCAATGCCAATGCTGATCCTCCGATTTTCGGGACATTCTATCTTGGCCCGCGCCCCTTTCAGCGGGCCTGGGAAATTTTGGTCTGGGGTGTATTTGCGAGCGCGGCATAGGCGCGCCTCAGCGATGCGGTTTTCGGCGTGGTTTTCCCCGTTTGATGGCGCTCTGTTCATGGCATTACCGACACATTCCGGCGCGACGTGAGCTTCGGGCGATAAATTTAATTGATCGACACAGCGCCACTCGTTGTAGTTGCGCCAAAAGACTCCTGCGGCGCCTTGGTCATCAGGGCTTTGACTTCCGCATTCCGGCGAAGAACAGGCCGAGTTGAAGAGGGAAATACGAGCAGTATGCGAACCTGGCTGAAGAACCTTGCGCAGATCATGGGAGCAGTCGCATTCAGCGCGACGGCCGCGTTTGCGACCCCTTTCACCACAACAGTTCCCGGCACGTCAATCACGCTGCCGGCGGATTACCCCGAGGCGGGTGGGGTCGCTTTCGTCTTGGTCGGCAACAACGGCAACCTGTATTACCAGTTTTCCAATCCGGCCGGCGCGTTTCGCGGGTTTAACAACAACGGGCAGCCCACACGCTTTCGCGGAAACCCCTTTACGATCAACGATCCGGTGGTTCTGGATTGCGGATTTTCCAGCTGTGCCGACTATTTTGGCGGAGGGTTGCAGCAGGTCTACATCCGGTTTTCCGCGTACGACGGGGATACGCAGCCCGGCGGTTTCGACGAAAATGACATCTCGCTGATCCTCAATGGCTTTAACGTGGGATCGTGGTCCGGGATCACGACAGAGATCACCAACACGACGGGTACACAGAGCTTTGGTTTTGACACCGGGTTCGGCAACCAGACCTTCAACACCGGCTGGTTTTCATCGACCAACCCTGCGCTGCTACAGAACATTCTGAGCACGGGGCAAACCACCACGCAGGTTCTGGATGACGATCCCAACGACAACTACTGGGATTTCCGGCGCGGTCAGAACCTGGCAAACAACGATATCGTTACGGTTGCGCCGGGCTACACGCTGGAGAAAACCGCCGACACGACCGACTTCACCACCGTTGGCGAGACCATCAACTATACGTTCGTTGTCACGAATGTGGGATCGGTTCCTATCCGAAACCTGAGCGTTGATGACGACGTGATCGGCACGGTGGCCTGTGACAAGACGACCATTCTGGACACCAATCCCGGTGGCACGGCGGATTTTGCGACCTGTACCGCAAGCTATCAGACGACACAGGAAGATCTGGACCGTGGGTTCGTCACGAACGTCGCAACCGCAGAAGGGACGCCCGATTTCGGGGTTTTGGGGGAGCTGTCGGACACGGTGACGGTCAATGGACCTGCCTTCAACCCTGTCCTTGTTGTCGATAAGACTTCGTCGCTGACAGCCTTTGGCGAAGCGGGCACGAGCGTGCCTTATGACATCCTGATCCGCAATGACGGCAACGTAACGCTGTCCAATCTGTCCGTAAGCGACCCGCTGTTGCCGGGGCTGCCCTGTACACCGCCGGACCTGGCACCGGGCGAGGATTTCACCTGTAGCGGCAGCTATACGGTGCAACAAAGCGACGTGGACGATTTCGCCGCGTCGGCGGCGAATACGCTGGACAACACTGTAACGGTCAACGCGCAAGATCCGGGCGGCGCCGGGGTGACAGGGAACGATACTCTGGCGCTGCCGGGGCCGGCGGCGGCGCCGGGTCTTGCGTTGACGAAGACCGCGCAGACCGCCGACTATTCGGCGGTTGGCGATGTTCTGACCTATCAGATCCGTATCGAGAACACCGGTAACGTGTCCTATCCGGTGCCGACCGTGAACGATCCGCTGACAAGTGGGGCAACCTGTCCGGCCGGGACGATCGCGCCGGGCGGTTTCGTCCTGTGTCAGGCCAGCTACACGGTGGATCAGGACGACATCAACGCCGGGCAGGTCGACAACACGGCCAGCGCATCGGTCACGATTGGCGGTACGACGGCATCCGACAGCGATGACGCGACGGTCACGGCGGTGCGGACCACCGGCCTGACGCTGGACAAACGCCTGGCGGCTGCATCGCCCACCAGCTTTGATGCGACGGGTGTGGCGCTGACATATGAATACGAGTTGACCAACACCGGGAACGTGACGCTGCTGACGCCGACGGTGACCGATGATCGGGTCAGCGTGACCTGTACCGATCCCGAAATCCTGCCGGGGACGTCGATCGTCTGTACGTCGGCGGCGTACACGACCACGCAGGCCGATCTGAACGCGGGCGAGGTGACGAATATCGCGACCGCAGCCGCCACCGAGGCGGGCCCCACGCCCAATACCGTGTCGTCAGGCAGTGACAGCGTGACGGTCCCGGCCGATCAGCAACCGGCGCTGACGCTGGTGAAGACGGCCCCGGTTCTGAGTGCCGCGCAATATGTCGAAAACGCGCTGGTGACATATTCCTTCGAGGTGACCAACACCGGCAATGTAGACCTGACGCCCGCCACGGCAGGAGCGTCGCAGATCGAGATCAACGATGACAAGATCGGAACGTTTACCTGTCAGCCCCTGCCATTGAATATCGGTGCGTCGATTACCTGCACCGGCGATTATCGCCTGACCCGCGCCGATATCGAGGCGGGCACGGTCGTGAACGTGGCGACCGCGTCTGTCGGGGGCGTGACCTCGGATCAGGTGTCGGCGCAGATTGCGCCGGACTTCACGCCGGCGATCACGTTGACTAAATCCGCGCTGACGGCGACGGTGGCGGCCACGGGCGACACCCTTCAATACGAATTCGAGATCGAGAACACGGGCGACACGACCCTGACGTTGCCCGCGAATGCGATCACGATCAACGATCCGGCCTTGACGTCGGCTGCCGATTGTTCGGCACAGCCGGATCCGTTTTCGCCGGGGGCGACGTTCTCGTGTTTCGGTGAACGGGTGGGCGTGACGCAGGCCGAGTTGGATGCCGGGCAGGTGGACAACGCCGCGACCGCCGCGTTCGATTTCACCAATAACGGCACCACGACGACAATCACCTCGAACCAGAGCAACGCGTCGGTTCCGGTGGATGCGCAACCTGCGATGGTATTCACCAAAAGTGGGCCGACGCAGTTCTCGGCGCTGGGCGAGGTCGTGACCTACACGTTCGAGATCGAGAATACCGGCAATGTCTCGTTGGATGCGGTGACGGTGTCGGATCCGCTTTTGCCGGGGCTGTCCTGCACGCTGAACGATATTGCACCGGGGGCGACGGATACGTGTTCGGGCAATTACACTGTCATGCAGGCCGATCTGGATCGCGAGGTCATCGACAACACGGCCACCGCCAGTGCCATCCCTGCACAAGGCGCGCAGTTTGCCGAGACCGATACGGTCTCGACGCCGATCAATCCCGCGACGCCGCAGAGGACCGCCAGCTTGACCAAGCAGGCCGACCGCGCGGCCTTTGCCACGGTGGGTGAACAAATCACGTACACAATGCGGGTGGAGAACACCGGGACGCAGACGCTGAGCGCGTTGCAGGTGACCGATGCGCTTGATCCCGGGTTTGCGTGCGCAATCGCGTCGCTGGCGCCTGGCGCTGTGGATACGACCTGTGTCTTTAGCCATACCGTGACGCAGGACGACATTGATGCAGGGCAGGTGGTCAATCTGGCGACGCTCGATTCCGCCGAGATCACGGCGCAGACGGATACCGTCACGGTGCCCGGTCCTGCGCGCGTTGCAAGCTACGATTTCGACAAGCTGGTCAGCGGTGGGTTCACGGCGGAAAACGACAGCCTGTCTTACACGTTCCGGGTCGAGAACACCGGCAATGTCACGCTGAGCAACCTGCAAATCAGCGATCCGTTCTTTGGCACACCGTTCAACTGCACCATTCCAAGCCTCGCGCCACGCGCCGTGGACGTGTCGAGCTGTGTTGCGACCTATACGGTTCAGCAGGGGGATTTGGATGCCGGATCGCTGACCAATACCGCGTCGATCACGTTGGATGCGCCCCCCGGCGTGGGCGACCCTGCGGATCAAAGCGATAGCGTGACAAGCCAAGGCCCGGTCGAGGCTGCGACGGTCAGTATCGACAAGCAGTCGACAGATGGGGCCTTCACCGGAGTGTCGGACACCGAAGTGTTCACCTTTGTCGTGACCAATACGGGCAATGTGACACTGACCGATCTTCAGCTGAACGATGGCGATCTGAGCTTTGCCTGTCCGCTGCCGGATTTGGCCCCGGGCGACACGACAACGCAATGTCTGGACACGACGCCGCTGTCGGCCACCAAGAGTTTTGACCAGGGCGACGTGGATGCGGGCAGCTATACCAACCGCGTGGATGTGACGGGCGAAAGCGCCGTTCAAGGCACGCCTGTGTCGGCCTTTGATACCGAGACCGTGACCGGCCCCGCCCAACTGCCGGCGCTGGACCTGACCAAGAACAGCACCTTCGGCGCTACGCTCGAGAGTGTTGGGCAGGTACTGACCTATGATTTCATCGTCCAGAATACCGGCAATGTCACCATCACCTCCGAGATCAGCATTTCCGACGACCTGATCCCGGACGTGGAATGCCCGGTCACGCCGGGGGCAGGCATCGCGCCGGGCGCGACGATCACCTGTACCGGCGAATACGTCGTGACGCAGGATGATCTGGACCGGGGCGAGGTCGTGAACGAAGCAAGCGCCAGTGTGACGCAGCCCATCATCCCGCAAAATCCGGGCGATACGCCTTTCGTGACGGTGACCTCGAACCAAGACACGGCGACCGTCACGGTCGACCAACAACCCGCCCTGCGCCTGGAAAAGCGGATCGAGGCGACATCTTCGGCCAGTTACTCGGAACCGCTGGACGTGGTGACGTTTGAATACGTGGTCACCAATATCGGCAACGTTACGACCACCGATCCGATCACGGTGGTCGATGACCAGATCAGTGGCACACTGACCTGTACCGCCGCACCAGTGATGCCGGGCGGCAGCGTCGTTTGTGAACAGGATTGGGTCGCCGACCAAGATGACGTCGATGCGGGCAGTGTGACGAATATCGCCACTGCCTCGACCGTGTTTGACGGCGTGACGGAAGACTCGAACACCGACAGCGTGACCGTGAACGCGGTCCAGACACCGGAACTGAGCATCGAGAAAACCTTTGTCTCCACGAACAATCCCGGGTTCTTCGACGAGGGCGATATACTGACGTATGAAATCGTGGTGACCAATACGGGTAACGTCACGATCGACGCACCGATCACGCTGACCGACAACCTGTCGACCCCGGCGTGCCCGGCGGTGCCGAACAACGAGCTTTTGCCCGGTGAGACACTGGTTTGTCCGTCCAGCTACACGGTTACAGCCGATGACCTTGCGCTGGGGTCAGCGACGAACGTGGTTTTTGCAACTGGTACCTTTAATGGCGTGGCGGTGCAGTCACCCAGCGACGATGCCATCTACCCGGTGAATGCCAACCCTGCGCTGACGGTGACCAAGACCGCCGCCGCCACAAATGTGCCCTTTACGCAAGTTGGACAGGTCATCACCTACGACTATCAGGTGACGAACTCAGGTAACGTGGGCCTGGCCGGTGAAATCAGTGTCGTCGATGACAGGATCGGCACGTTCACCTGTAAAACTGACGCGCCGCCTGCCTTGGCAACCGGCGAGACGATCACCTGTAGCGAAACTTATAGCATTACGCAGGAAGACCTTGACCGTGGCTTCGTGACCAACAACGCCACGGCGCAGACATTCTATCCCCCGACCAGTCCTTTGCCGACGCAGGTTGTGTCGCCGAACGTGGCCGCAACGGTGAATGCCGACGAAGACCCTCAACTGACCGTGACCAAAGCGCAGATCTCGGGCATCGCCACAGCCGCAGCGGGCGATACGCTGACATATCGCGTCACCGCGGAAAACACCGGCAACCAGACCATTTCGGGCGTGTCGATAAGTGATCCGCTGCTGCCGGCACTGACCTGTACAGTAGCTGGTGTGGCCGCTCCGGCGAACGTCGTTCTGGATCAGGGCGAGGCGCTGATCTGCGAGGGCGATTACGAGGTCACGCAGGACGACATCGATGCGCAGACGTTGGTGAACACGGCCAGTGCCACCGGCACGGACCCGCAGGGCGAGACCATCAGCGGCAGCGATAGCGTGACGCAAACGCTGGAGACGCCGGATGTTCAGATGGTCGTGACGAAGACGATCGATCCTGACCCCGGTGCGGGACAGGCCTTTACCGATCCAGGAGAAGAGCTGACCTTCGTGATTGCGGTTGAAAACACCGGTAATATCACCCTGTCCGAGGCGACTGTGACCGATGACCGGCTGGTCAGCCCCACAAGCTGTACCATCGGACCGATCGCGCCGGGCGAGACCGACGACAGCTGCGAGTTCACTTACATCGTGACGCAAGAAGATCTGGATGTGGACAACGGCGCCGTCGGATCGGAATTCGGTGGCTTCACCAACACCGCGCAGGTGACCGCGACGCCCAATAACGGCGATCTTGATCCGATCACCGAGACGGGATCGGTTTTTGTCCGCGGCCCGCCGCAAGAGCCCCGGATCAACCTTGTGAAGGAATCGAGCACGACGGAAATCACCACCTTCAACCAGCGGATCGAATACCGCTTTACGGTGGCCAACACAGGCAACGTCACCCTTTTTGAAGAACCGCAGATCGCCGATGACAAGATCGGCACGTTCATCTGCTCGGGCCTGCCTGCAGGGGGGCTGGCCCCCAGCGATTTCTACCAATGCACGGCCGAGTATTTCGTGACGCAGGCCGATCTGGACGCGGGCTTTGTCACCAACGTGGCGACGGCCACGTCCTCTGAACTGGACGCGCCGGTCATGACGCAATTGACCATCGGCGGTACGCGCACCTCTGGCCTGACGATAACCAAGACGCCATCGGTGACCACGAATGTCACGGCGGGGACGGTCATTGACTACACCTACGTGGTGACCAATACCGGTAACGTGACGCTGAGCAATGTCGCACTCGTCGACCAGCACACGACAGCGGCAGGCACCGCGCCTTTGCCCATTGCCAGCGAAACCCTGACCAATGATGTCAATGAGATCGGTGGATCGTCAGATACCAGTGGACCGGGCGTTTGGACGACGCTGGGACCGGATGACGAGGTCACGTTCCGCGCCTCTTATGAGGTGACACAAGCCGATATCGACGCCGAGGTGGACATCACCAACAGCGCCACCGTTTCGGCCAGCAGCCCGGATGGCGCCACGCCACAGGCCGCTGACGCAAGCACGGTGACTCTGCAAACCGCGGCCCCGGCATTGGAACTGGTCAAAACGGCCGATGACAATGAGGTCACGACGCCTGCGTTGGTTGGGCAGCGCGTGTCCTACCGGATCGAACTGGCCAATACCGGCAACCAGACACTGAGCAACGTGGCGCTGACCGACAGCTTTGTGGATGGCAATGGCGACAGTCTGCCCATCAGCTTGACCCTGCAAAGCGGCGACGGTGGCGTTGCGGGCGCGCTGGAGGTGGGCGAGACGTGGGTATTCGAGGCGACCTATACGCTGACGCAGGATGATATAGACAGCGGCGCGCTTGAAAACACCGCCAGCGTCGCGGCGGACGACCCGCAAGGCGCGCCGATCACGGATCAGCTTGATGCGCCGGTGGTGGTGGATCTGCCGCAAACCGGCAGCTTTGTAGTGACGAAAACGGCGGATGCCTCCGACGTGAGCGACCCCGCAGAGCCGGGTCAGCAGATCGCCTATGCGATCGAGGTTGCCAATAACGGCAATGTGACCCTGTCTGACGTGGTGCTGTCGGACACGTTCGTCGATGGCAATGGCGACCCGGTCGAGATCACGCCGGTTCTGGCCTCGGGCGATGGCGGCATCAGTGGTCTATTGGAGGTCGGCGAAACCTGGGTCTTTGAGGTCACCTACACTCTGGAGCAGTCAGATATCGACAGTGGGCTGCTGCGCAATAGCGCGACCGTACGGGCGACGGACCCCAATGGAGTCGAACGCAGCGAAACCATTGATGCCCCGGTCGAGGTGGCATTGGGCCAGGAGGCGGGGCTGGAAGGTCAGAAGATCGTTCAGACCAGCGCGGCTGCGGTCGGTGAAACGATTACCTTCCAGATCAGCGCGACCAATACCGGCAACGTCACCTTGAACGATGTTGCGGTGGCCAGTGATCTGCTGACACGGCTGGATGGTACCGTGGTCCCGCTGACATCGGGGCCGACCTTTGCCGGTGCCGATCAAGGCAGCGGTGCCGGGGTGCTGGTGCCGGGTGAGGTGGCGACGTATCTGGCAACTTATACGCTGACCCAGGCCGATATCGATGCTGGCGGTGTGCGCAACACAGCCACGGTGACAGGTACGCCGCCGGTGGGCAGCCCGATCACGGACGTCACGGACGACGGCGATGACGGGGATGGCAACACCACCGATGACGCCGCCGAAGTGCTGATCGCGGCGGACCCGCAGATCGTGCTGACCAAGCAGCCCGCAGCGGATGCGCCTGCCACATTTGCGACTGTGGGCACGGAAATCCCGTATGAGTTCATCGTCGAGAACACCGGCAACGTAACGCTGTTTGACCCGGTCGAGATCAGTGATCCGTTGATAACCGATGCGGGCGGCACGGTAGAATGCCCTGCAATCCTGTCAGAAGGTCTGGCCCCGCAAGCCTCCGTCACCTGTACGGCCACATACGTGGTAACGCAGGAAGATATTGACAGAGGTACGGTCGACAACACGGCGACGGCCACGCAGGGCGCGCTAAGCTCGGTGTCCGAAACCAGTGTTCCGGCATTGCAGGAACCGGAACTGACAATGCTAAAGGAAGCGCCGGAAATCGCGCCTGAGGATTTCATCACCGGGCTTGAGGTCGAGTACACGTTCACGACGACCAACACCGGCAACACCACTGTCTTTGACCCGGTCGACGTGGTCGACACCCTGATCCCGGCCGAGGACATCACATGCCCTGACTTCCCGGCAAATGGTCTGGCGCCCGGCGCCGAGTACGTTTGCACGGGCCTTTACGCCGTGACCGCGACGGACGTCGATTTGGGCAGCATCACCAATGTCGCCTTCTCGACGGACGGGACCACGGCATCCGAATTGTCGTCGGTCACGGTGCCGAACGAGGGTGTGCCGTCGCTGACGACCGAGAAAACCGGCCTGACAGACACGTTCGAGGCGCTGGGCGACGTTCTGGACTATGAGTTCTCGGTGACCAACAGCGGCACGCGGGCCTTTGCCCAGCCTGTGGTGATCACCGATACGCTGCTGGGTGAAATCACGTGTTTCACGCCGACAGCGGAGGATCCGGATTTCGTGGCCGGCGAAACGGCCACATGCACCGGCAGCTACGTGATCACGCAAGAGGATATCGACCGTGGGTCGGTGCTGAACGAAGCTTACGCGCAAACGACCTTTGGCGCGGATGATACCGTGGTGCTGTCGCCTGCGGACTCGGTGCTGACAGACGGCGCGCTGGAGCCGGAGTTGACCATCGAGAAAACCGCGGCGACCCTGCCTGTCACGGGTGTCGATCAGGTTTTGACCTACACCGTGACTGTCACCAATTCAGGCAACCAGACGATCACGAGTATCGCAGCAAGCGATCCGCTGCTGGATGGGTTTGTTTGCGAGGCGGCGGCGCTGGCCCCCGCAGAGGTGCTGACCTGCGCGGGCGACTATACGGTTCGCCAAGCGGATATCGACGCGGGCAGTCTGAGCAACTCTGCGCAGGTCTCCGGCGTCTCGCCGCAGGGTGATGCGGTAACGGACGACACCGTTCTGGTGGTGGAGATGCCCGTGCCCGCGCCGTCGTTGACCCTTGTGAAAACCGCGACACCGGCGCAGTTCGGTGAGGTGGGTAGCACGCTGACCTATCTTTTCACGATCGAAAACACCGGGAACGTCACCCTGAGCGATCTGGTGCTGACCGACGTGCTGGTGCCCGATTATACCTGCGAGATCGCCAGCCTCGCGCCGGGTGTCACAGACCGGACCTGCACGCTGGAGGTCGAGGTCACGCAAGACATGGTCGATGCGGGCGGGATCGATAACGCTGCCGCCGTGACGGCCACAGACCCCAACGGAACAGATGTCAGTGCCGAAGCGGCGCTGTTTACCGATGGGCCGGCACAACGTCCCGCATTGGACGCGACGAAGGTTGCTCTGCCCACGCCCGGCGTGGTGGGGGCGGAGGTGCCGTTCGTGCTGACCGTGCAGAACACCGGCAACGTCACGCTGGAGACTTTGCAGATCGTGGACCAGATGGTGGACGGTGACGGAAACACGGTGTTCCTCGACGCGCCTTTTGCCCTCACCGCAGCGTCGGATACGGGTGCGGATGGTCTGCTGAGCGTTGGCGAGGTGTGGACCTATGAGGCGCGCGTGACGCTGACGCAGGACATCGTGAATTCCGGCGGACTTTCGAACCAGGTGACCGCGAATGCGGTCGGACCGGGCGATGTGCCGGTCAGCGACCTGTCGGATGATGGCGACGATGCCGATGGCAATTCCGAAAACGACAGGACCGAGTTCGAAATCCTGGCCGAGCCCGCGCTGTCGGTTGTCAAAAGCGTTGAGACACCCGGCGCCGCCGTGGGCGATGAAGTCGTATTTGCGATCACGGCGACCAATATCGGTAACGTGGCGCTGACCGATGTTGCCGCCACCGATCAGTTGACGCGCCTGTCTGGCGAGCCTTTGAGCGTGACGGTGACGCCTGTGTCGGTGCCGAACCCGCTGAATTCGGGCGCCGTGGCGACGTGGGAAGCGCGCTATGTGCTGACGCAGGCGGATCTGGACGCGGGCGGAATTTCCAACAGCGCGACGGTGCGCGGAACCACTCCGGACGACACCTCGATCAGCGACGTGTCTGCCAATGACGATGCATCGGATGGGAATATCGACGACGATCCGACGGTACTGGCGCTTGACCCGGCGCCTGCGTTGCAAGTGATCAAGACCGCTGTCGACGTGGGCAGCGAAGCGGGCGAGACCGTCACCTATCAGATCACGGTGGCCAATACAGGCAACGTGACGCTGACAAGCCTGGCTTTGACGGACAGCCTGACGGACATTGACGGGCAGACGCCGCGCACCCCGGCGCTGACCTTTGTGTCGAGCGATGCAACGCCGCCGTCGCCCGAAGGCACGCTGGTACCGGGCGAAACCGCGACATACCGGTCGACCGTTACGCTGTTGCAGTCTGATATCGAGGCCGGCGGATTGATCAACAGCGTGACCGCCAATGCCCAGACACGGCAAGGCCAGCCGGTGCAGGACGTGTCGGATGATGATGGGACCGGCGCAAACGATCCGACGGTGACGAACATCGACGCTGCGCCATCGCTGTCCGTGGTGAAGACTGGCGGAGAGGTCACGCAGCTTTTCCCGACGATCGAGCAGGTGACGTTCTCGATTGCGGTGGAGAACACCGGCAACGTGATCCAGACCGGGATTGACGTGCAGGACGATCTGGCGGCCTTCGTGGCGCCCGGCACGCTGTTGTCAGAGGATTATCCGCTGAACGTGACCGTCTCTGGCTTCACCGATGCCCTCGTCAATTCGGCCTATGACGGGCAGGCGGATTTGTCCTTGCTGACGGGCAACCCGACGCTCGCCCCCGGCGAGACGGGTACCGTGACCGTGACGCTGGTCTACGCAACACCGGCTGGCGGCACGGGCGGCGAGAATACCGCGACAGCGGGGTCGGACCAATTGCCAGTGCCCGCTAGTGGCACTGCGTCGGTGGCCGTGACTGACACCGATGGGGATGGGGTGCCTGATACAATCGAAAGCACCGGCGACCGTGACGGTGACGGTATTCCCGACAATGAGGACTATGACCCGACCGGGTATTTCTATTGCGAGGATACCGGAGCGATCCTGTCCGGCGGCCAAATCACCGTGACCGGCAATGGCTTTACCCAGACCGGCGTTGGCACCAACGGGCCTATCGTTGTGGTGCAAGACGGATCGAGCGGGTCCTTCCAGTTCTTCGTGACAGCTGCGGGCAGCTATGAGCTGAGCCTGGCTTATCCGCCTGCGGGTGCGCCTTCGACCGCGCGCACAAGCCTTGGGGCGCTGGATGTGACCACGTTGCCGAACCCCGGCGTTCTGGGTAGCGGCGAGTTTGGCGCGACGGGCCAGTTGGCCGATTTCACGGCGCCGGCGAACCCGTTCTACACGACCTTCGTGTTCGAGCCGGGTGACCCGGTTGTCCTGAACAACAACATCCCGCTGACGAATTGCGCCGGTGCACCGGCCATCGAGGCCACCAAGGCGGCCGACCGGACGACGGCTGTCTTCGGCGAGACGATCAACTACACGCTGAGTTTCCGCAACAATACCTCGGCCACGGTGGCAGGCGCGCAGATCGTCGACCGTCTGCCCGGTGGGCTGGTTTACACGCCCGGAACAGGCCGCGTCGACGGCGTGGCGATTGATCCGACCATCACCGGCGGATCGCTGCTTTGGACGGTCGATCTGGCCCCGGCACAGACGATCACGGTGAATTTCTCGGCCAGGGTGCGGCGCACGGGGGAGTTCGGTATCCTGAGCAACCGCACATGGTTGCAGGATGCCGGCGGCGCGCGGGTGTCGAATGTCGCAAGCGCCGATGTGAGGATTGATCCTGAACATGTCTTCGATTGTTCCGATGTCATCGGCAAGGTCTTCGACGACCGCAACGGCAACGGCTATCAGGATGCGCCGCCCGAAGGCGGACGCAAAGCCGAGGCAATCGAGCCGGGTATCCCGGGCGTGCGTCTGGCCACGCCGGACGGGTTGTTGATCACGACCGACGAATTCGGCCGCTTCAGCGTGCCCTGTGCCGCGCTGCCCAAGAATATCGGGTCGAATTTCCAACTGAAACTAGACACGCGCACGCTGCCAAGTGGCTATCGCGTGACCACCGAGAACCCGCGCAACATCCGTCTGACCGCCGGTAAGATCGCGAAAATGAACTTTGGCGCGATGCTGGGCCAGGTCGTGCGCATCGAGCTGACCGATCGTGCGTTCGCGGCCGGTCAGATGACGCCGGGTGCCGAGTTAGAGCGCGCAGTGGACGGGTTGTTGGCGCAGATTTCCGGCACGCCGTCGGTGTTGCGCATCACCTATGCGCTGGCTGGTGACGAAGCGCCGGAAACCGGTCGCACGCGGCTGAAGCGGCTCGATGAATTGATCCAGAAACGCTGGCGCAAGGCCGGGACCTACAAGCTGATCATCGAGAGAACGGTGACGAGGGTGAAACAGTGATGAGTATGTCCAAAAGGTTCCGTGCCGCCCTTCTGGCGACGGCCAGCCCACTGATCATTTCCGCGCCGATTGCGTTTGCTCAGGACAGCGTGGTTTTGCCAGCGGGGGCCAATACCGAGCCCAATAGCGGCGCAACACAGCTGTCGGGAACGGGCTTTACGATCACGATCGATGGCGATGAAACACCGACGGCTGATCCGACCGTTTCCAGCGCGCCCGAGGCTGCTGGCAGTGTGGTGCGTCGACAGGATCTGGCCTTGTCGGAGGCTGATTTGCGAGTCACTTTCGACGGGCTGAACGTCAAACGGCGGTTGGATCTGACCATTCTGAACGAGGATCCGGCAGAGCCGGGTCAGACCCTGCGCGTGCAAAGCCAGATGAACTATCCGGCCTTTGTAAAACGGGCCGAGGTCCGGCTGCTGGAATTGTCGCCCAGCGGGCAGGTGCGCACGGTTCAGGTGATCCCGATCAACCCCAATGCTGCTACCAGTTTTGTCGTGCCGGATGTCGAGGATCTGGCGCTGGTCCACCGGGTGTACGATGCGCGCGGACGGTATGACGAGACCACGCCGAGGCCGCTTTTCACTGGGCCGGATGCAGTGGAGATCGACGAAGTGACTGACCTGGCCGTCGAGGAAGGCACCAGCAGCCTCAATCGTCAACGCATCCCTATTTTCGGCGGGGCTGTCACGGTCTATGGCGACAACGTTCCGCCTGGGGCTCGCGTGCAGACGTTGGGCGAGGATATTAAACCCGATCCCTCGGGTGCTTTCGTGTTGCAACGGATATTGCCGCCGGGCGACCAGCCGGTGGCCGTCGAGGTGGTGGGCACTGGGCAGGACCAGTATCTCGAGCGCAATGTCACTATCCCAAGCAACGAGTGGTTCTATACCGGGACGGCCGATCTGACCTTTGGCTGGCGCGCTGGCAATCCAACCACGCCCAGCGGAGAGCCGTTGCCGGATACGTATCAGACGGGCCGGATCGCGGGCTATGCCAAGGGCAGAACCAGCAGCGGCTGGACGATAACCGCCAGTGTCGACACCGGCGAGGACGACCTTGACGACCTGTTCCGCGATTTCGATAAGAAAGATCCCCAAGATGCATTGCTGCGCGCGGCGCGTGAAAACGCCTATCCTACATTCGGCGATGACAGCACGCTGGAAGAGGGCGCGCCGACGGATGGCAAGTTCTATCTGAAGGCCGAAAAGAACGGCAATCACGTGCTTTGGGGGAATTTCAAATCCTCCGTCGACGGCTCGACCTATCTGCGCAACGAGCGACTGCTCTATGGTGGCCAAGGCGTGTATCGCAGCGCCGAGCAAACCGCGCGCGGCGAGGCACGAGTGGCCGTGGAAGCCTATGCCGCCAGCCCTGACCGGCTGCCAGGACGCGAAGTGTTCCAAGGCACCGGCGGATCAGTCTTTTTCCTGCGCCGTCAGGACATCACCGTGGGGTCCGAGACGCTAACGGTGCAAATCCGCGACGCCGACACGGGCCGGGTTCTGGAAACCAGAACGCTGGTCGAAGGACGCGATTACGATGTGAATTACATCCAGGGTGTCGTCATCCTAGCGGAACCTCTGACCTCGCGAACGGGTGACAGCGTGGTGGTTACGCGACCCGGGGGCGAGAATGACGTGTTCCTCGTGGCGAACTACGAATTCACGCCCGTGGCGTCGGATATCGACGGCCTGTCCTTTGGCGGACGCGCCGAGACATGGGTGACCGATGATCTGCGTCTGGGCGTGACCGGCCTCGTGGAGCAGACCGACCTTGCCGATCAGACGGCCTTGGGCGCCGATCTGCGCTATCAACTGGGCGACAACAGTTATGTCGGGGTCGAGTATGCCGAAACCGAGGGGCCGGGCTTTGGCTCTTCGGTATCCTCGACCGGTGGTCTGGTGGTCACGACCATAAATACGGCAGGCGTGCGCGATGGCACCGGTCGGGCGGTCGATTTCGATGTGCAACTGGATCTCGAAGAGCTGGGCAGCAAGGTGCCGGGCAACGTGTCGGCCTATTACCAGGATCGCACGGCAGGATTCTCGACGCTGGATTACGAAACCACGGTCGACGAAGAGCTATGGGGCTTTGCCTTTTCCGTCGAGCCGAGCGAGCGGGTGGCGCTGAGCTTTGCCTATGACGACTTCAGCGACGCTGCGGGCAAATCCGTGCGCGAGGGCGAATTTGTCCTGAGCTATCGTCCAACCGCAAAGGGCACTTGGGACCTTGGCGTCGAACATCTGGAGCGCAACACGCCCGGAGGCCCGGCAGATGAAAACGGCGAACGCACCGATATCGCGCTGCGATATACCCACGAGGCCAGCGATACGCTGACGTGGTACGCCTTTGGCCAGGTGACGGCCAATCGCAGCGGCGGATTGCGCAAGAATGACCGCGCCGGGGTAGGCGTCAGTTATCAGTTCGCGCCCAACTGGACCTTCGACGGCGAGGTTTCCGAGGGCTCGCTGGGCACAGCCGGCGCGGCGACGCTGACCTATCAATCGGACGGCTACGACAAGAGCTATATCGGCTATCGGCTGGAGCCCGGGCGCGATTTTTCCGGCGTGAACCTCAAGGGCAGGGATCGCGGCACGTGGGTGATGGGCGGACAGCGCCGGCTGACCGAGGATGTCGATGTGTTTGCCGAGAATCGCTATGACTTGTTCGGGCAGCATCGCGCGCAGACCAGTGCCTATGGTGTGGAATATCGCGCGAACGAGCAACTGACCTTCAGCGGGTCCTACGAGTTTGGCCGCATTGATGACGGGCCGGATGATTTTGACCGCAATGCGCTGTCATTCGGTGTGCGCTACAACGACGAAGACCGTCTGTCGGCGGCCTTCAAGACAGAATACCGGTTCGATGACGGCACTATAGGCGGCGTCGACCGCGGGCAGGAGGTAATCTTCCTGACCGGCGATGTGCGCTACAAGATCGACGACAATCAGCGCCTGCTTTTCAGTGCCGAATATGCCGACACCGACACCGACAACAGTTCGATCCTGAGCGGGACATATGCCGATGCGACCTTGGGCTATGCCTATCGTCCGGTGAACAACGACAAGCTGAACCTTTTGTTCAAGTACCGCTATCTTTACGACATGATCGGGCAGGAGATCGACGGCACAGAGCAAACCGGCCCGCGCCAGCGCAGCCATGTTGCGTCTGTCGATCTTGCCTACGACCTGAACCAACGCTGGACGCTGGGTGCCAAATTCGGCGGGCGGTACACGCGCTCCTCGCCAGATGCGACGACCCCGCTGCAAAGCAACAATGCTTGGCTGGGTGTGTTGAACGCGCGCTATCACCTGACCCACAAATGGGACATTCTGGTCGAGGCCCGCCGCCTTGAGGCGCAGCAGGCGGAGTTTTCCGAGACCGCGTTTCTGACGGCCGCCTATCGTCATGTCGGCAACAATTTCAAGGTCGGCGTCGGGTACAACTTCGGTGAATTCAGCGACGATCTGACCGATCTGACAGCTGACGACAAAGGCGTTTTCGTCAACCTGATCGCGAAATTTTAAGGAGCAAGCGGTGCGGATACGGGGGTTGATGATTTTGGGCTTGGTGCTGCTGCTGGGCGGCACGCAGACCGACAGCGCCCATGCGAGCGACTGGGACCTGAGCCTGACCGAGCGGGCCAAGTGGAAATCCTTCGGCGTCAAGAACTGGACGGAATTCGACCCGATGGAGCGTGCCCTGCCATCGCAGAAAACCGTTGTTCTAAGCGATTGGGAACGCCCGCGCGACTTGTCGAAGCTGGGGCAGCTCAAGGCGTTGATCGCTTTCGCCGAGGCGGGTCGCAAAGGCTATGACGCGGTGCATGTCAGCGCCCGGATCAAGACGCCGAAACGTCCGACGCAAATGACCCTTGGACAGATCAAGGCATGGATCCGGGCAACACCCGGCCAACCTCATGCCATTGGACGGTACCAGTTCATCCCATCCACTTTGGCCAGTTTGCAGCGCCGGGCACGGCTGCCGGACGCAACCCGCTTTTCACCGCGTGTTCAGGATAGCCTCGCGGATTTGTTGCTGCTGGATGCAGGGTTGAACAAGTTCGCCAAAGGCAAGATCAATCGCACCGCATTCATGAATAACCTCGCCCGAATCTGGGCGGGACTGCCGCTGAGTTCCGGGAAATCGGCGTATCATGGATACGCGGGAAACCGCGCGACGATCACGCTGGCATTCTATCAGCGTGAAATGAAAAAGATCTTTGGCGGGTGACGTTCTTAAAGGCGTAGAAAAGGCAAGCTCATTATATTTAGGGTCAGGACTCATAGCCAGTAGATGACGAGTGCGGCGAGAGCGATGGCTGACAGGAAGACCTTCGGGCATCTGTCGTATCTGGTTGCGACGCGCCGCCAATCCTTGAGCCTGCTGAACATAATCTCGATACGGTTGCGGAGCTTGTATCGGCGCTTATCGTATTTGATGGTCTTCTTGCGCTGCCTTCTTCTTGGGATGCATGCGCGTATGCCTTTGTCTTTCAACGCTTCCCGGAACCAGTCTGCATCGTATCAGCACATCCAGCACATCAGTTGAGTTGAGCTTGTGATCGACGCGGATCATCAGCGCCTCGCTTGTGTATTCGTCGATAATGTTCAGTGCCCGATATGCATGCCCGTCAGAGGTGCGATCCTGGACAAAGGCAAAGTACCAGACGTGGTTGGGGCCCTCGGGCCGCAGGCGAACACACGACCCGTCGTTCAGCTTGAACCCGCGCGCTTCGGCATCCTCTTGATGTCAGGAGTCGTTGTCAGGGCGGTCTCGGCCGCATGGCTCGCTGCCGAGCATCTCAACCTGATGGACCTGATGGGAGGCGCTCTGGTGCTTTGCGCCGGCGTGCTCGAAGTCTTTCCGGAGCTTCGCAGGGTCGCGGATCACCAGTAGGAGGGGGAATGATCCTCTCCGTAAGTGGTCCGATAGCGACCAGCGTTTTCCCGGCGCCTGTCAGCGCGTAAGTGCCAGCCCGGCGGGATCCCCGTTGGGCTGGCACCAATGTCATATCAATCGAGTTGAGCGATCAGCAACTCGGCCACCTTGTCGGAGGACATCGGGTTCTGCCCGCTGATGAGGCGACCGTCCTGAACCGCCTTCGGTTCCATGTCAGGGCCCGGTTGGAAGTCCGCGCCAAGCTCGCGCAGGCGGGTCTCGAGGAGGAAAGGGACGACGGCCTCGAGGCCGGTGCCCTTCTCTTCGCTGTCGGTGAATGCCGAGACCTTGCGCCCCTTCACGAGCGGTTCGCCATTGACCTCGACACCGACGAAGGCCGCCGGACCATGGCACACCGAGGCGAGCACCTTGCCTTTCTCCCAGGCGGCCGACAGGAATTGCGCGACCTCGTCGGAAGAGGCGAGGTCCCAGACAGCACCGTGGCCGCCGGGGATGAAGACTGCATCGAAATCGCCCGACCGCTGGTCGGAAAGCGATGCGGGCGCCTCGAGCAGCGCCATGGCGGCCGCGTCCTTCTTGAAACGGGCATCGGCGCCGTCGCCCTGCGGCTCCGAGTTCGGGTCCACGGGGATGGGTGCGCCGCCCAGCGTTGCGACGGTGATGTCGTGACCAGCATCCTTCAGCGCAAAATAGGGGGCGGCCAGTTCCTCGAGCCAGACGCCGGTCTTGTTGCCCGTCTCGCCGAGTTCGGCATGGGCGGTGGAGAGAATGAGGATCTTTGACATGTTTGTGTCTCCTTGTGTTCAGTGCTGAATGTCAGTCCCAATCGGGCGCGAGTGCGTCCGGCGAGACGATGCGCCCATCCGGGCGTGTGAGGGCGTCAATGCGCGCGATCTCTTCGGCCGTGAGGTTGATCTCGGCGGCGGCAAGGTTGCCGGCAAGGCGTGACGTCTTTGCGGTTTTGGGAACAGCGACGCCGAGCGGTTTCGCGAGTAGCCAAGCCACCGAGATGGCCGCCGGTGTGGTGCCGTGCGCGGTTGCGATCTCTTTCAATGTCTTGTCTTCCATCACCGCCCCCTGGGCGAGCGGCGAATAGGCTTCGAACGGGATTTTGCGCGTGCCCATGTGCGCGAGCAGCCTGGACTGGTCCAGGAACGGGTGTAGCTCAATCTGGTTAGCGGCCAGCGGCGCTTCAAGGGTGGTCTCGCTCTCTTTCAGTTGCGCGATCGTGAAGTTCGACACGCCGCCAAAGCGAACCTTGCCCTCGGCGATGAGGGCGTCGAGCACGGGCAGAGTCTCCGACAGCGGCACCGTGCGCGAGGGCCAGTGAAGCAGGAGCAGGTCGATGTAATCCGTGCCGAGCGCGGCCAGCGAGCGCTCTGTGGCGGCGCGGAAATCACCGGCGGCGAAATGCTCGGGCAGGATCTTGGTGGTCACGAAGACCTGGTCACGGGGCACGTCCGCGGCGCGGATCCCGGCGCCTACCTCTTCTTCGTTGCCATAGGCCTGCGCGGTGTCGATATGCCGGTAGCCCTCGGCAAGCGCGGCGGCGACGATGTCGCGTGTCTCGCCTTCGGGCATCTTGAACGTGCCGAGACCAAGGTTCGGGATGGCGGCGGGGCCGATGGGTTTGATCGTCATTTTAGGGTGTCCTTTTCGATTTGGGTGGTCGGAGCGGCGGTCAGGGCGGGATCGTTCCACGCCTCAAGGCACGTAATGCGCAGAACCTGTTTCATGAGGCTGCTCCTTTCATTAGCTATTTGTGGAATCGGACGCGGTCACTCGGCGGCGACCGGTTGGTTGCGCCTGGCCAGGCCGCCGGACAGCCGGACCAGCGCAATGCCGGCGAGGACGACTACAGCGCCGATGAAGGGCGTCGCGGCAAGGCCGATGCCATCGACCACGAGGCCACCGGCCCAGGCCCCCACGGCGATGCCGAGGTTGAACGCACCGATATTGAGGCCCGAGGCCACGTCGACCGCGCCGGGGGCGACCTCCCGCGCGATGGCGACGGTGTAGCTCTGCAGCGGCGGCACGTTGGCGAAGGCAAAGCCACCCCAGACCGCCACGACGGCGATCGCTGCGACCGGCGAGGCGAGCGCCACACCAAGTGCTGCGAGAGACGCGGCGAGCCCCGCGAAGATGAGCGTCAGTGCCGGAACCGGGCCGGTCCGGTCGGCCAGCTTGCCGCCAAGGATGTTGCCCGCCGCCACGGAGGCCCCGTAGAGCAGGATCACGAGGCTGACCGCTCCGACCGACAGGCCCGTCACATCCGTCAGCATCGGCGCAAGATAGGTGAAGGCGATAAAGTTACCGCCATAGCCCACCGCCGTGATTAGGTAGACAAGCAGCAGTCGCGGCGAGGTCAGAACCTGCATCTGCGCCTTGAGCGACGGGGGCGCACCGCGGCGCAGATTGTTGGGCACCAGCACGGCGCTCGCGATCAGGCCGATCAGGCCGAGGGCGACAACCCCAAGGAAGGTCGACTGCCACCCGAAGGTCTGGCCGATCCAGGTGCCGAAGGGCACCCCGGTGACAAGCGCGACCGTCAGGCCGAGAAAGACCGTGGCGATGGCCGAACTCTCCTTCTCGCGCTCCACCAGATCGGTTGCGATGGTCGAGGCAATGGCAAAGAAGACACCGTGGGCAAGCCCGGTGATGAAACGCGCCGCGATCAGGCTGCCATATCCCGGGGCGACCGCGGCAAAGGCATTGCCGGCGATGAACAGGGTCAGCAGCGCAAGCAGAAGCGTCTTGCGCGGCAGCTTGCCGGCCAGTGCGGTCAGGACCGGGGCGCCGATGGTGACGCCAAGCGCGTAGAGGCTGACAAGCAGCCCGGCAGAGGGCAGCGAGACGCCGAGGTCTGCGGCGATGGTGGGGATGAGGCCGACGATAACGAACTCGGTCGTCCCGACGGCAAAGGCGCTGATGGTGAGCGCCCAGAGGGCAATTGGCATGGGTCTGATCTCCGGATTGGGAATTTTGTCTCGACCGGAGAGATGGCAGGCCGTAGCCTTTGCGTGAACAGAAGATGGCGGAAAGGGTCATTGCGCCAAATGCACGAATTACCTCAGACCCGGGACCTCGTGGCCTTCGTCGCGATCGTCGAGGATAACGGCTTTGCCGAGGCGTCCCGGCGCTTGGGGGTCGCGCCCTCGACCCTCAGCCGGACGGTGAGTCGGCTGGAACAGCAGCTGGGCGTGACGCTTCTGCGCCGCACGACGCGGATGATCGAAATGACGCCCGAGGGGCGCGATTTCCTGGACACTGCGCGCGACATCCTCGCCCGGGCCGAGGCGCTTGCGGAGCTGGGCACCAGCGGGCGCACCCCGCGCGGGCCGTTGCGTGTCAACGCACCGGTGCCCTTTTTGCTGCACGCCATCGCGCCACGCTTGCCCGAGTTCCGCGCCCGCTATCCCGAGATCCGCTTGCGGTTCGACATGACCGACGATGTGATCGACCTGATCGGCGCCCATGCCGATGTCGCCATCCGGTTCGGCCCGCTGAAAGACAGTGACCTCCTGAAGCGGCCTTTGGGTCGAACTCCGTGGAAACTCGTCGCGGCTCCGCACTACCTCGACGCGCAGGGATGGCCAGAGATGCCGGGTGATCTCGCGCGACTGGCGCAGGTGCGGTTCTCGGCGCCCGCCCATATCAACCTGCTGGAGTTCCGCGGCATGGACCGCCCCGTCGAGGTTCCCGCCGCTGTAGAGGCCTCGAACGGGGAAGCGGTCCGGCGGTTTGTGGTCGCCGGCTGCGGTATCGCACGGTTCTCCGACTTCATGGTCGCCGAGGATCTTAAAGCGGGCCGGCTGGTCGAGCTTTTCGCCGGCGAGGTCACGGCCGAGCCGCTGGAGATGACCGCACTCTATCTCACGCGCGCATCGGGCTTGCGGCGGCTGGCCGTCTTTCTGGACTGGCTGAAGGAAATCGTGACGTAGCGCTGCGCGCGAGGGTCTCGGGGGCGCATGTCAGAACGACTGAATCTGACAGGGTCTGTTGCATTAACTTGAGAGCCGCGCACTAGGAGGCGGAACCGCGTCCTTCAGGCAGCTTCCGGGAAGAGCTTGGCGACGAAGTCGATCTCGTTTGCAACTCCGGTCTTGCAGTTCTCGAATTGGCACTTTCGGATCGTGCGGAAGGTTTCGATCCCGGCGAGGGCAGCGTTCGCTCCGGCCATGCTTCGGAAACCACGCATCGGTCGCAGTCGCTGCTTCAGGGCAACATGATCGCTCTCGATCCGGTTGTTCAGGTACTTTCGATCGACGTGCCGGATCACATCCTCCGGCCCGAGCCGGTCATTGATCTCACCGATCACCTTCGCATAGCTGTGCGCCTTGTCAGTGGCGATCGTCAGCGGGTGGTAGAGTCGTACCGTCTCTCGGGCCTGCCGCAAGAAGGCTCTTGCAGCCTTGGCATTTCGCCGCGCGGTTAGCCGAAAATCGATCAACTGGCCGAACTGATCGACGGCGCGCCATAGATAACACCAGCGTCCGCCAACGCGGATGTAGGTCTCATCGACATGCCATTGCAACCCACGCCAGGAACGATGGCCACCGTAGGCCCGTTCGCGGATCTCGGGGCCGAACTTCCTGACCCAGCGGTGGATCGTGGAGGCGTCGACCGTCACCCCGCGCTCGCCCAGCATGTCGCGGACGTCTCGGCACGACAGCGGATAACGACAATACCAGCGCACCGCCAAAAGGATGATCTCTCGCGGAAACCGATGCCGCTTGAACGGGTTCTTGCGCGGGAGTGGAAAGAATGTGGGGATCAAGCCGCGCGAAGCTGTCCTTTGCCGAGCCTTCCATCCAGGGCTGCGGCTCTGACAGTTGCCACTCGATGTGCGCCTTTCGGGGACCAACGCATCCGGCGCTTTTTGCCCATGCGAGCGTTGGCTATGTCATTCACTAGACCTTCTGCTCGTGATGTAGAAACCGCCTTTCCGCTTCGACGTCGTAGATCATAGTCGACGAGCGCCGCACGATTGTATTCCAGATAGGTCTGCAGCTCCATTGTCCGTGCAACTGCCGAAAACGCTGCGTCGTTCGTTCTGCCAACAGTTTGACGTCGCACGCGCATGCCAAATCTGAATAGCACTTCAATGGCATCAAGCGCCCGCGCTGTTTGGCCATGCCATATGCGCCAACGCAAGTTTTGCACCAATTTCTCGACCTCGAGACCCACTGAGTCGTCCAGTAAAGAAAACAGGGTTTGGAATGTCGTTTCCACATGTCGGATGCGAATGGAAATATGCCACCAGTCGAGGATGTGCCTGACATCCGCGCCTGTGGCATCCCTCACAAACCGCGGCAATGCAGGGTCACCATCGGATAAGACGGTAACAGCAGTGCCATCACGCCATCCGGCAGATTCCAGATTTCTTCGCAGATACGCGCGTGGATTGTTCGCACCGATCACGCTCAAACCAAATCTGCGTTTCTCGCGCCGCTCACTCTCGATGGAACCGACAATAATCTCGAAGTTTCGGCGTTGATATTCAGGTCTTGATCGAACGTAGGCGCTGTCCAGAAACACTGTAACGCCGGAAGGATTTGAGTGTCGGTCGGCTTCTGTGGTCGCAGGAAGTTCGCTGTCGGCAATGTCCTCAGCGATGGTTGCAAGTCGATTGCGGATCGTCACGTGGTTTTGCCTGGCGCAAGGTGTCAGTTCATTAAGAAGCCACGCAGCTTCCCGAAAGCTATGGCGCGCTCCCAATTCCGCCTGCAATCGTCGAAGTTCTGGCGTGGCATGGTCCGGCAAGAGACGGGTCAGAGGAGAACGCGCGACTTTCAGCGTAGGAAATCCAGGGAGCCCGCACATGCACATGCGAACCCGCAGTACCTCGACGGTTACCCGACCGAAGAGCGTATCAATGCGGCGTTGACGGCGATCGTGAACCGCTAGATATGTTCCGCAAAAACGACAGACGCGAGCGATCTCGCCGATCTCTTCGACCTGATCCTGAAGCAGCGCACGCTGAATTTCCTTCAGCAGTGATTTTGCATCGGCCAGACACAGCCCAAGGTCTTCGCTCGACGCATCTAACGTGCGGCGTTCCAGCGTACAAATCTCATGTGATCGCGTCTCGCCCCAACTAAGTTCCGTCTCCAACTTGATCGTGAATTTCATCTCAATGCCTCCTGCAGAAACAGCGAGACTTTAGATCAGAAACCTCTGGTATCCCCACATTCTTTCCACTCCCCAGTGACACCTACTGCCGCGCCATAGCTGATGGCTTCGCGATTTGGACTGAATTTGCACACGAGTTGACCGCGTGAGATCAGCTTACAGCGCCGGTCTTGCGTGCTGTCTAAAACAACCTGACAAAGCCCTTCCGCGTCGCGCAGGCTCAGAGCAATGCGGTGGTAGGCCCAAACGGCGTAACCGTTGACGCTCCATGGAAACCGGAAGCCTTTGATCCGGGACAAATCTTTGGTGTTCAGCATGACAAAGAACTACCCCGCCGATGCGGCGCCAGCAACATGACAAAGCCCTGTGGGATCGATCAACCATGGTGCCGCGCTTTGCCAAAAGGTCCACGACATACTGGTAGGAGAGGGGGTAGCTCAGATACCACCGCTCCGCGCAAAGGATGATCTCACGTGCAAAGCGGTGGTGTTTGAACGGCGACTTGCGTGGCATGCTGACCTCAAAAAAGATGAAGATCGCCAAAGAGCCAAATTAATGCGACAGTCCCGAACGATCTGTGTCTGACATGCCCACTCAGCGTTGGACTTCTGCCAGCCAGTTCACGAACAGGTCCCGGGGCTGATGGTTCGGTTCATCCTTGGGCCAGACGAAATAGTAGGTGCCGATGCTGGTTTTGCTTTCCGACCAAAGCGCCACCAGTTTGCCATCCTGCAATTCGTTCTCGACCAGGTAGGTGGGCAACAGTGCCGCGCCCATGTCGTGAATCGCGGCCTGGATCATCGAAGCGAACTGATCGAAGAGCATTCCGGCAGGGCATTTGAGGTCTTCTCCAAGCGCCCTGGCCCAGTTTTCCCACGCGTCCGGGCGTGTGTCGAGGTGGAGGAGCGGTAGCGAGAAAACGTCGCTTACCGTGGGGCCGCGAAGCGTTCCGGCCACTTTCGGCGATGCCACGGGGACGACATATTCGCGCATGAGTTCGTGGTAGGCCACGTCGGACCAGTCCTTCTGGCCGAAATGGATGGCGCCGTGAAAGGGTTCGGCGGCGAAATCGAAAGGTTTCAGCTTGGTACTGAGGTTCACGGTGACCTCGGGGTGACGCGCCACGAAATCGGGTAGTTTCGGGGCCAGCCAGCGGACGCCGAAGGCCGGGAGCATCGCGATGTTAAGCTGCCCGCCGGCGGGATTTGCCTTGAGGCGCAGGCTTGCCGTTCCGATCTGGTCCAGCGCGGCCCTGACCTGGGTGCAATAGGTCCGCGCGGCCGGCAGGAACTTGATGCTTTTCTTGTCGCGCATGAAGAGCGGGGTTTCGAGGTACTCCTCGAGAAGTTTAAGCTGGCGGCTGACGGCGCTTTGGGTCACGCCCAGTTCAAGGCCGGTTTGCGTGACATTTCCCGTCCGCTCGAAGGACTCCAGAGCGCGCAGCGCGGACATCGGGGGCAGGAAACGTTTTGGGTTGGGCATGGGTATGAGGCTTTCGCATGACTTATACGATAATTTCGTTTCACATACCGGCTCGCTCCATGTCAAACACCGCCTTGAATCAGGAGCGGTTTATGCTGAAAAAAGCTGACAGAATCGATGGAATGGCGCTTTCGGAGATTGTTGCAATCTCCGAGGAAGCCGCGCGTCTGCGTGCCGAAGGGCATGACGTTTTGGCATTAAGCACGGGGGAGCCCGACTTTCCGACGCCGCCCCACATTTGCGACGCGGCTTACAGGGCGATGCAGGACGGCCAGACGCGTTATCCGCCCACCGCCGGCACCGCCGCGCTGCGCGCCGCCATTGCCGAGAAGGCTGGGGTCGAGCCGGGCAATGTCATTGTCGCCACCGGCGCGAAACAGGTGCTGGCCGACATGTTTTTGGCGACGCTGAACGCCGGGGACGAGGTCATCGTGCCGGCGCCGTACTGGACGAGCTATTCCGACATCGTCGCCTTGTCGGGCGGTGAAACGGTCCTTGTGCGATGCGGGGCCGAGGCGGGGTTCAAGATGACGCCTGCGCAGCTCGAGGCCGCGATCACGCCGCGCACGCGCTGGGTGCTGCTCAATTCGCCGTCGAATCCTTCGGGCGCTGTCTATACCGCCGCCGAACTGGCCGCCCTCGGGCAGGTCCTGGCGCGGCATCCCCATGTCTGGATCGCCTCCGACGAGATTTACGACCTGATCTGCTATGTGCCCTTTACCTCGTTCCGCGAGGCCTGCCCCGATCTGGCAGGGCGCACCATCGTGATCAACGGCGTGTCGAAAGCCCATGCCATGACTGGTTGGCGGATTGGTTGGGGCATTGCGCCCGCAGAGCTGGTCAAGGCCATGCTGGCCGTGCAGGGGCAGATCACATCGGGCGCCTGTTCGATTGCGCAGGCCGCCGCATTGGAAGCGGTCACGGGGGAGCAGAGCCATATCCCGGAGCGCCGGGACGCGTTCCGCGACCGCCGCGATTTCGTGGTGGCCGCGATTGATGCCATTCCCGGGATTTCCTGCCCGATGCCAGACGGGGCCTTCTACGTTTTCCCGTCCTGCGAGGCGGTACTTGGGCAAGTCACGCCGGACGGAAAGCTGCTGGAGACGGATGCGGACTTCTGCGCCTACGTCCTGGCTGCGACGGGGCTTGCCCTCGTCCCCGGCCGCGCCTTCGGGTTGCCGGGGCATTTCCGTCTTTCCTACGCCTACGCGCGCGCCGATCTCGAGGATGGTTGCGCACGTCTGAACCGGGCCGTCGCCGGCCTGATCCCGAACCAAAGGACAGCTTCATGAAATACCAAGACATTCTCGACGCTTGCGGCCTGACGGCCGCGCAAACCACCGGCGGTACGCTTTCGGTCACCACGCCTGTGGATGGCAGCGAAATCGCCCGGGTTCCGATGCACACGGTGGCCGACGCGGAAGCCGCCATCGCCAAGGGCGTCGAGGCGTTCAACGCGTGGCGCAAGGTGCCGGCGCCGCGGCGCGGGGAACTGGTGCGTCTTCTGGGCGAAGAGCTGCGCCGCGAAAAGGAGAACCTTGGCCGCCTCGTGTCGCTGGAATGCGGCAAGATCTACCAAGAGGGGCTGGGCGAGGTTCAGGAGATGATCGACATTTGCGACTTCGCGGTCGGCCTGTCGCGGCAGCTCTATGGTTTGACCATCGCGTCGGAGCGTCCGGGCCACTCCATGCGGGAAACCTGGCATCCGCTCGGGGTTTGCGGGGTCATCACCGCGTTCAACTTCCCGGCCGCGCCGTGGTGCTGGAATGCCGCGCTCGCACTGGTATGCGGCGATCCGGTTCTTGCCAAGCCGTCGGAAAAAACGCCGCTGACCCAGCTTGCAATCCAGGAAATCTGCGACCGGGCCATGAAGGCATTCGGCGACGATGCGCCCGACGGCCTGATCCAGAGCCTGATCGGCGAGCGTGACCTGGGCGAGGTTCTGACCGCGTCCAGCGATGTTGCGATCATCTCGGCCACGGGGTCCGTGCCCATGGGCAAGGCGGTCGC
This sequence comes from Roseovarius sp. THAF9, assembly GCF_009363715.1. Taxonomy (NCBI): domain Bacteria; kingdom Pseudomonadati; phylum Pseudomonadota; class Alphaproteobacteria; order Rhodobacterales; family Roseobacteraceae; genus Roseovarius; species Roseovarius sp. THAF9. The sequence continues at coordinate 8,604 of NZ_CP045406.1, read as the reverse complement.
GGCGGATATGTCCAAGCGTCTGGGCAAGACGATCCTCGAACTGGGCGGTAACAACGCGATGATCGTGGCCCCGTCTGCGGATCTGGAAATGGCCGTGCGGGCGATTGTCTTTTCGGCCGTCGGCACCGCGGGTCAACGCTGCACCTCGCTGCGCCGGCTGATCGTTCACGAAGACATCTACGACGAGCTGATCCCGCGTCTGACCAAGGTCTATGAAGGGCTTTCCATCGGCAGCCCGCTGGAACAGGGCACTCTTGTCGGTCCTCTTATCGACGCAGGCGCGATGACGGCGATGGAAAAGGCGTTGGAACAGGCCAAGGCGGAAGGCGGCACAGTGCATGGCGGCGGTCGGGCGCTGACGGACCAGTACCCCGATGCGGCCTATGCGGCGCCAGCCATCGTCGAGATGCCGGAGCAGAGCGCGATCGTGCACACGGAAACCTTTGCGCCCATCCTTTACGCGGTGAAGTACAAGGACCTCGATGAGGCCATCGGGATGCAGAATGCCGTGCCGCAGGGGCTGTCCTCGTGCATCTTTTCGACCGATGTGCGCGAGACCGAGCATTTCCTGTCGGCCCAGGGGTCTGACTGTGGCATCGCAAACGTCAATATCGGCCCGTCCGGTGCGGAAATCGGCGGTGCGTTCGGCGGTGAAAAGGAAACCGGTGGCGGTCGCGAGAGCGGATCGGACGCGTGGCGCGCCTATATGCGCCGTCAGACCAGCACGGTGAACTACTCGCGCGAACTTCCCCTGGCGCAGGGCATTTCGTTCGAGATATGACACACACCCCGCGCCTGGACAGCCTGTGGTCCGAAACGGCCCCCGAACGTATCCGCTACGCGCCTTTGAGCGAGTCGATCACCGTCAATGTCGTGGTGATCGGCGGCGGGTTCACCGGGGTGTCGGCAGCCTATCATCTGGCCGCCGGGGGCGCTTCGGTGGCGCTCCTGGAGGCGCGGACGATCGGGTTCGGCGGGTCGGGGCGCAATGTGGGGCTTGTCAACGCCGGGCTCTGGACGCCGCCGGACGAGGTGGAAGGAAAGATCGGAAAAACCACCGGCAGGCAGCTGAACGAATTGCTGGCTGGTGGGCCTTCGACCGTGTTCGACCTGATCGAGAAGCACCAGATCCGGTGTGAGGCGACGCGGCAGGGCACGCTGCACTGTGCCCACTCGCAGGCCGGTCTGCGCGACTTGGAAAACCGATTTGCCCAGCAGGAGGCACGAGGCGCGCCGGTCAAGCTGCTCGATGCGGCCGAAACCGCGCGGCGCATTGGCAGCCCGGCTTACTGCGGCGCGCTCTGGGACGGACGGGCCGGTACCATCCAGCCCCTGGCCTATGTTCAGGGACTGGCCGGCGCGGCAGAAGGGCAGGGGGCGCGGATCTTTGAGGACACAAGCGCCCTGAGCATGACGGAGACCGGCGAGGGATGGACCGTCCGAACGGCAGAAGGCGAGGTTCGTGCGACGCGGCTCATCCAGGCGACCAATGCCTATGGCGCGGGCGCGGCGGACGATAACGCGATCATCCCCGCGCACTTCTTCCAGTTGGCCACGGCGCCCCTGCCGGACGACGTGCGGCACAGCATCCTGGCTGGCGGCGAAGGGTGTTGGGACACGGCGTTGGTCATGTCGGCCTTCCGGCTTGACCAGGCGGGGCGGATGATCTTTGGCGCGCTCGGCAATCTCGAGGGGTTCGGCGGGGCATTTCACCGCGGATGGGCGCACCGCAAGCTTTCCAGGCTGTTTCCCCAGTTGAAGGATATTCCCTTCGAACAGGAATGGACCGGCCGCATTGCGATGACCGGAACGCATTTGCCGCGCATCGAACGCCGTGGAAAGACCGGCATCTCCATCTTCGGCTACAGCGGGCGGGGCATTTGCCCCGGGACGCTGTTTGGCAGGGCCGCTGCGGACTGGGCGCTTGGCACTGGCGACCTGCCGTTGCCGGTCTGCGATCCGCAATCCGAAAGCTACGCCGCCGTCAAGGGTCTCTACTACGAGACAGGCGCGACTCTTACCCATTTTACCAACGGGCGCTTCTAGGCGCAGGAGGACGAAAAGATGACCGTATCCCCACACCAGATCCGTGCGGATTTTTCCGCGGCGATGTCGGAAATGTATCGCAAGGAGGTCCCCGCCTACGGCACGCTTGTCGAGATCGTGGAGACTGTGAACGCGGATGTGCTGGATCGCGACGACAACGCGCTGGCGCTGACCCCGGGCGAAGATACTAACCGGATCAGCGCGGAACGCCACGGTGCGATCCGGCTGGGCACCGCGGAAGAGCTTGCCATGATGGGGCGCGTCTTTGCGGTCATGGGGATGGAGCCGGTCGGATATTACGATCTCTCAGTCGCGTCGGTGCCGGTTCACTCCACGGCATTCCGTCCGATTGGCCGCGACGCCCTTGCCGAGAACCCGTTTCGCGTTTTCACCTCTCTTCTGCGGCTGGAGTTGATCGAGGATGACGCTTTGCGCGACAAGGCTGCGGCCACGCTGGCGCGTCGGCAAATCTTCACGGACGGCGCTGTCGCCCTGACCGAGAAGGCCGAAGCCGAAGGGGGGCTGGATACCGCGGATGCCGCACGTTTCGTGGCCGAGGTGCTGGAGACGTTCCGCTGGCACCCGGAGGCCTGTGTCGACGATGCCACCTTTGCAGAGTTGATCGGCGCGCATCGCCTGATCGCCGACGTGGTCTCGTTCAAGGGGCCGCATATCAATCACCTGACACCCCGGACGCTGGACATCGACGCGGCCCAGGCCCAGATGGTGGCCAAGGGCCTGCCGGCCAAGGCCATCGTGGAAGGCCCGCCGCGGCGCGACTGCCCGATCCTGCTCAGGCAAACGGCGTTCAAGGCGCTGAACGAAGCGATCCGGTTTCCCGTGGACGGCGGGTGGGAAGAGGGGCAGCACACCGCCCGGTTCGGCGAGATCGAACAACGCGGCGTGGCGCTGACACCGAAGGGGCGCGCGCTCTATGACAGTTTGCTGGCGGAGGTGCGTGCGGACATCCTGCCGGCCGCTGACGGGTCGAACGCGGAGGACTACGTGGCCAGGCTTGAAGAGGGTTTTGCGGCCTTCCCCGACACCTGGCGCGAATTGCACGATCGTGACCTTGCCTATTTCAAGTACGGCATTGGGCAAGGCGCCGCGACGGGCGAGAATCTTGACGCGCTGCTCGACTCGGGTGCGTTGACGATCAGCCCTATAATCTATGAAGATTTCCTGCCGGTCAGCGCGGCGGGGATCTTCCAGTCGAACCTCGGCGACGAGGCCCGCAGCGGAAACCAGACCGCGTCGAGCCGCGAGGCGTTCGAAGCGGCCCTCGGCAAGCGGGTCACCGATGAATTCGAGCTTTACGAGGCGATGCGGGCGGCCTCCTATACTGCCGCGCTGGAACAGTTGAACTCGAGCGCGGCATGATGCTGCCCGAGGGCATCAAGGTGATAACCGCGCCAGCGGAGATGGCAGCGTACCTGCGGGGCGTCCGGGGGGAGATCGGCACCAGCCCCGCGGTCCTGCTGCCGGAAACGACGGAGGAGGTGGTGCAGTGCATGCGCCATCTTCAGACGGCCGACACGCCTTTTGTCGCGCAGTCGGGCAACACCGGCCTGGTCGGTGCGTCGGTCCCCGATGACACCGGCACCCAGGCTGTTCTCAGCCTGTCGCGCCTGCGCGAGACCTTCGACCTGGACGTTGCCAACCGCTCGCTTCGGGTCAGCGCCGGCTTTCGCCTGTCGGAGGTCAATGACTGTCTGGCGGAGCATGGGCTGTTCTTTCCCATCGACCTGGGCTCGGACCCCATGATCGGGGGCATGGTAGCGACCAACACCGGCGGCGGGCGTTTCCTGCGCTACGGGGATGTGCGCCGCAATACGCTTGGGCTGTCGGTGGTGTCGCAGGGCGAGGTGCTGCGGCTTGGCAGCCCTGTGCGCAAGGACAACACCGGCCCGGACTGGAAGCAGATGCACATCGGAAGCTGCGGCTGGTTCGGCACCATTACCGAAGCGATCCTGAACGTCGAGCCTGTCGTTGCCGAACAGGCGACCGCTCTTGTCGTGCCGTCCTGCGATGCCGCGATGCTGACCTTGCTGCGCCATCTGGAACTGCGTGTCGGGCCTTTGTTGTCCGCATTCGAATTCATGTCGCGTGCCTCAATGGCGCATAGCTTTGACCATGCGCCATCCCTGAAGAACCCCTTCGCCAGAGGCGAGATCCCGGAAACCGCCCTGCTGATCGAGCTGTCCCGCCCCACCAAGGCCCCCTGGGACACGCCATTGGACGAGGTTCTCGAGGCCGTGCTGTCCGAAGCGTGGGAGCTGCCCGAGGCGCCGTTGGAGGACGCACTGTTCGGCCGGCCCGAGGAAATCTGGGCGCTGCGCCATGCGCTGTCGGAAGGGGTGAAAGCGGCAGGGCCGCTGATCGCCTTTGACCTTGGGTTCACTCGGGACAAGGTGATCGCTTTCCGAACCGAAATGACCTGCAAGCTGGCCGAGGACTTTCCGATGATGGAGGTTTGCGATTTCGGCCACCTGGGCGATGGCGGTCTGCATTTCAACCTGGTGAAAACCGATGGTGCGGTGGACGGGGCCTTCGAACAAGAGCTGCGGGATTATGTTGTGGACCATGCCGTGACTGCGTTCGGCGGATCATTCAGCGCGGAGCATGGGATCGGCCCGAAGAACATCAGGTACCTGGAAAAGGATCGGCAAGCCGGTGTCATTCAGCATTTCAGAGCCGCACGTTGAAGCCTCCATGTTTAGGCGGTTGATCGCCTTTTATGACATGACGTTCGTTTGTATAGTGCCACGGCGGGCGGACTGTATTGAGAAGTTTTCATACAGCGCATTCGGGCCAATTTTGGCAAAGCGTTATTCCAAATTATCTAAGTGGGAGTAGGCAACACCCGCATCGGTAGCCGCCGCACAGGCGGTCGCGGAGATGGGTTTTGGCGGCACGCCGGCCGATCTTATCTCCCTCTCAGGGCTCCGGCCTAGTTAGCCGCCTCATAGGCAGCTGAAAAAACAAGGCATGGAGCCTGTGGCTTGGATCGTGGCTTGGCGGCGCAACTCCAGGTGATCGGCCCCCATGAGGGGTCGGGACAGGTCTGGGTAGCCAGCCGTCTTGAAATCATGCCCATTGAGGGTGCGAAAGGGGTGGCCCACAGGTCATCCGTTTTTCCTTGCGAAGGCTGCGACACGATAGAGTCGCACCGACCAGCGCTCAGACTTGTGACAGGGTCCAATACGTGGACCATGCGGCGCAAATGACGAATTCCTCCTCTTCGCTACCGCCCAGAACCTCCGAAACTGGCCAAGATCTTTCCTGCACCGCAGTAAACCCGAAAAACCTAAACAGAAAGGTACTCGCGCCTCGTTTAGAGCCCCACTTGCTGCGATCGCAACACGTTGCTTTCCACAGAATGGGCGGGAGATGGAAGTCCGCTGCGGTAGTCACGAACGTCCGCTAATGAGAAAACGCAGTTTTCGCGCCAGGCACAAATTCACTAGTCATTCGATTGGTCAAATCCCAAGAGCTTTGCTGGCGACTTTGCTCTGCAGGCCCATGAGAGTCCGGTCTATGCTTATTATTAAAGCGTTCCTTTCCCCTCAGATGTTTTTCATAAGCCGGAGGGCATCGTAGATCGCTGCATGGGTGTTTCGCGCGCTGACGGCGTCGCCGATGCGAAAGAGTTGAAAGCCCCCCTCGGCGTTGCGTGAAATCTTTTGCGGGTGGCCTTCGGTGAGGGCGTCGTAGTCGACGGCGCCAGCGTTTGACGACAGCGGCTTCAGTTCGAAGTAGAGCTCGTCGAGCGGAAGCGTGCCATAGTTCACGACCACCTGCTCATAGGACTGTTCGGAGACGTGATCGCTGTAATCGGTGCCGACGCGCGCGGTCAGCTTGTTGCCTTCGCGGGTTACGTCGAGCAGGCGACGGGCGACGGTGAATGTGGTCTTCTTGTCTTGCAGGGCGCGCATGTAGGGCACGAGGTTCATGCCCATGATATCGGAGGCGAAGGTGCGGTCGGGGGTCATCACCTCGACCTGCGCCCCGGCTTTGGCCGCGATCTCGGCCGCCATCAGGCCCGGGTGATCGCCGCTTTCGTCGTAGACCAGCACCGTTTCGGCAGGTTTCACATCGCCCGAGATCAGATCCCACGCCGTGACCACGAGGGGCTGTTCCCGACCGCTTTCAAATAGCTCGGTGTTGGGCAGCCCGCCGGTGGCGACGATCACCACATCCGGGTTCAGGGCGGTGACGTCGTCGGCCTCGGCAAAGGTGTTGAAGTGGAAGACCACGTCGCGGGCCGCGCATTGGGCCATGCGCCAGTCGATGATCGAGATCATCTCGCGGCGGCGCGGGTTCTGGGCGGTCAGGCGGATCTGGCCGCCAGGGTCGGGCTGGGCCTCGAAGACGGTGACGTCATGCCCGCGCTCGGCCGCGACGCGGGCGGCCTCCAGCCCGGCAGGGCCCGCGCCGACGATGACAACGGTCTTGCGCGTCTCGGCAGGCGGGATGGTGTGCGGCATGGACAGCTCGCGCCCCGTGGCCGGGTTGTGAATGCAGAGCGCCTCTCCAGCTTCGTAGATGCGGTCGAGGCAATAGGTGGCACCGACACAGGGGCGGATATCGTCTTCGCGCCCCTCGGTGATCTTCTTCACGATATGCGGGTCGGCCATGTGCGCACGGGTCATGCCGACCATGTCGAGCAGCCCGTCGGCCACCGCGTGCCGGGCCGTCGCCACATCCGGGATGCGGGCGGCGTGGAAGGTGGGCATGCCTGTCGCCTTTTTCACCGCGCCCGCGAAATCGAGATGCGGGGCGCTCTTCATGCCCTGAACCGGGATCACGTCGGTCATCGCCGGGTCGGTGTGGATGCGGCCGCGGATCACGTTCAGGAAATCGACCATGCCGCTGTCGGCCAGCCGTTTCGAGATTTCGAGACCTTCCTCGGGGGTGATGCCGCCGGTGGTGGTTTCGTCTGCGGTATATCGCAGACCGACGATGAAGTCGTCGCCGACGCGGTCACGGATGCCGCGCAAAACGGCCATCGGAAAGGCCATCCGGCTTTCCAGTGTCGCCCCGCCGTAAGGCCCATCGAGATCGTTGGTCAGCGGCGACCAGAACTGATCGAGCAGGTGGCCGTAGACCTGAAGCTCGATCCCGTCCATGCCGCCTTCCTTCATCCGCTCGGTCGCGTCGGCGAAATTGGCGATGATGCGCTCGATATCCCAGTCCTCGGCCAGCTTGGGAAACGCCCGGTGCGCCGGTTCGCGGTGCTTCGACGACGAGACGGAAGGCAGCCAGTCGCCCTTGTTCCAGCCGGTGCGGCGGCCAAGATGAGTCAGCTGGATCATCACCGCGCAGCCATGTTCGTGACAGGCATCGGTAAGCTGGCGGATCCACGGCACGACCTCGTCCTTGTAGGCGAGGATGTTGTTGAAGACCGGGGGCGAATCCTTCGAGACGGCGGCAGAGCCCGCGGTCATGGCGAGGGCCACACCGGCCTTGGCCCGCTCGGCGTGGTAGGCGGCGTAGCGCGCTTTCGGCATACCGTCTTCGGGATAGGCCGGCTCATGGCTTGTCGTCATGATCCGATTCTTCAGCGTGAGATGCTTCAGCTGGTAGGGCTGGAGGAGCGGGTCTTGTTTCATTTGCGATCACTTTCGGGGGCCGCAGTGCCGCGACGCTCGTCGCTGTGGCCGACATCCTTGGGAATGACGACGGGCGAAACGGCCCAGATCAGTTTGCAGCTCTTGTCGGTTCTGTTGCAGGCGTGGTGCGGGATGCGAGCGTCGAAGCTGTAGCTGTCGCCGGCGCGCAAGGTGATCACCTCGTCACCGATCTGCATTTCGAGTTCGCCCTCGAGAATCAGACCGTGCTGTTCACCTTCGTGCTTGTGGAGGGGGTCGTCAGGCCGTTCGGAAAAGGGCTCATACACGGCGAGCCCCATGTAGAAGTTGCCGCCGATCGAGCTGGATATCAGCGTGTCTGTATAGCCGAGCTGTCGTGCATCCTGGCCGTATAGAGAATTCAGGTTACGGCGGTTCTGAGCGCGGACGACATAGGCCTGTTCCATCGGGCCCACGCCAGGTCGGCGGGCGAAGAACCAGTCGGGCGTCACCGAAAGCGCGTCGGCGATGGCGGTGAGCGCGTCCATCGAGGGTTGGGACATGCCGCGTTCGATGGTGCTGAGATGGCTGAGGGAGACGCCGCTAGTCTCGCTCAGGTCCTTGAGCGTCATCTGGCGGGCCTTGCGCAGTTGCCGTACCTCCGAGCCCATTGTCAGAAGGCTCTTGGCCATGGCTTTTACGTTGGTTCGTCCTGTCATGCCCTGCCTTCCGCTGTCCCCGGTCAAGGAAAGCATAATGCGGTATCAAATCTGATTACAACGAAATTTATTTACAAAATTTCGATAAGGGCGAATTATTGGTTCGCAAGTCTGCGATTCGGTGACCCGCAGACCAATTACAAGCGCCACAGGGGCGCACCAACGGGAGAGATTGAAATGGAACATGGCAAACTCGCGCGGCTGACGGCACGGGCCAAGGCCGGGATATCGCGCCGCGACTTCATGCGCACCGCCGCCAGCGCCGGGCT